>CAJBVU010000183.1 GCA_903959115.1 uncultured Bacteroidota bacterium | reverse complement strand
TTAATTGGTCTGCGCTGTAGGATTCGAACCTACGACCCCTTGGTTCCAGGCCAAGAACTCTACCAGACTGAGCTAAACACAGATTAAACTTGGAGCGGGGTAGGAGAATCGAACTCCTGACATCAACTTGGAAGGATGAGGTAATACCATTTTACGAACCCCGCATAAAAAGATGGAGACAGCCTGCACAAAAGGTATGCCTAATGTGCCGTCCACTTTATCCGCTTACTGCTTGAAAGGGACACCCTACTCCAGCGATAAGTTTCAGTCTCCGAAAATTGGTGGAGGCCGGGGGTATCGAACCCCTCTAGACAAGATGCTTGCAAAGCAACTCCGCAGCCCTCTGCTGCCCCCATTATAGAAACACACTTGGCTCCCCTTACAACCTTGTTCCTGTCAATTCAGGATGCACCTGGAATGAACCCAGCGGATCCCCTTGGTTGTGTGTATCTGTCAATTCAGATTGAAAGTGTATTTCTATAATGGCTCCGTATTTGAGTAACGATCTCAACTAATCTCTGATTAACAGTCAGGCCCATGCACCATGCTTGAGTTCTACGGAATAAATTAGTAAAGGAATACGCGGCGCTTACACTGAGCTTTACTGCTCATTTCAGCTTCTGTCCTTTGGCAGTGTTTCCGCCAACCATGCTTCTCGCATCGTTACATACCGATAATACGGTATAATTCTTTTTTATATATTTCACGATACTTTTGCTTGGCTAGATCAACTGAATGCCAATCAAAATCTTTTATAGTTTTATTCAACGAGTACGCTAGATCAAATCCCAATGTAGTGATATAAAATGACTCTAGTCCATTAATTTTCTTAGGGTATGTCAGGGCTGATTGTAAAAGAGCATCTCGAGCCATCTCAGAACATTCTGTGAATGTTGTGATTGCACTTTCCCAATTATGCAACTTTAATTCACTATTCCACTCTTTTAACGTGTATCCAAATTTAGCATACTCAGTATCAAGTTCACTCTTGAAAATTGCAAAATCTTTTTGTATTGTCAATGGGTAAATCGTCCATGAGTCCAATTCAAATTGACCACTTACTAACAAGTCCACCGTGGACTTCATACTGTTGATTGATTCTTCAGGCAGTCCAAAAATAAAAGATCCATTTAAGTTTACAGTGTCACCGTATTTTTTCTTAATACTTTGCACAGTCCTTATAAGTTTCTTCTTGTCGCCACCCTTTCGTACAAGAGCGCCAGTGGTTGGGTTCAGAGTTTCTATACCAAAATGGCAAGATCTCAGGCCACTTTCAAACAACATGTCAATGGTCTCAGGGTGCGCAGCCATAAGATCTAATCTAATGTAGGCCCAATATTCTAACTTAAACGGTAAGATTTTAGAAATGTTATAGACCATTTGTATTTTTTCAATACTGTCATTGAATGTATCATCTATAAAAAGGTATCTAGTGACTCCAAATCTTTGATAATTGTCTAATAATTCTTGAGTCAAGACCGCTTCTAACTTAACATGGTCATTTTTTTTCTTACCATTGAGAGGGTAACTGCAAAAAGTACATTTAAAAATGCAACCTCTTCCTATTTCTATAGGAAGCACTTCTTGTGGCATAATAGCATCACTGTGATCATAAAACATCGGTGTATTAGCAAAGTCGTAGCCTTCAGCTTTAAAATCATCAATGATAATAGAATGGTGAATACTTCGACGTGCGTTCAACAACTTGTCGCCATTGGCCAAATGCCGGGCTAGATTTACCACAGCAAGGTCGGCATAGCCAACTACAGTATAATCGTAATCTTTTATATAAGCTGAATCATTTGCATCTGGCCCACCAAGTACCAATTTACAATTAGCATTCTTGGACCTAATGAGATTTTTGATTTGTTTGTTGTACTTCAGCCCATGTGGCAAAAACGATCCTAATTGTTTGGGTCCGTATCTAACGCCACCTTTTTCCCAATTTTCTGTGAGATCAGTAACATCTTCAACGCCACGATAAAAGAATGTGCTGAATCCAACAAATAAAGTTTTGTCATTCACCAAGTGGGTAAGTATGCGTTGTATTTCTTCTACTGAAAAAACATGTAAGTGACTAACGACCTGAACATCAAATCCGTTTGATCTTAGTTCCGATGCAATCTTATGTACGCCTAACGTCCTTTGCAAAAATAGCTCGCTTGTGGAGTCAGACAGTAATACAATATTAAATTTTTTCATATTAAATAGTTATGCTCTGTTATTGAGCTTATTAGTAAAACTTGGCGGTCTTAAGGGGTGACGATCTCAGTTAATCTCTGATTAACAGTCAGGCCCATGCACCATGCTTGAGTTCTACGGAATAAATTTCTGACACAAACTTGGGACTCTTACCCCAGTGTTTCTCAAATGCACT
>CAJBVU010000182.1 GCA_903959115.1 uncultured Bacteroidota bacterium | reverse complement strand
CCGAGCAATTGCTCGGGGGCCCTTTTTATTTAATTGAAAATTGAAATTACTTCGTAGCGGCTTCAAAGTGGGCGTTTACGGCCGACCAATTGATCACATTCCAAAACGCGCCGATATAATCGGGTCTGCGGTTTTGATAATGCAAATAGTAAGCATGCTCCCATACGTCTAATCCTAAAATTGGTGTTCCTTTTACTTCGGCAATGTCCATCAAAGGATTGTCTTGGTTTGGTGTAGAGGTGATTGCTAATTTATGATCGTGAACGATTAACCAAGCCCAACCACTACCAAAACGAGTAGTTCCAGCGCTGTTGAACTGTTCTTTCATCGCATCAAAAGAACCAAAGCTAGCCACGATGGCGTCCATCAAAGCACCGTTAGGCTGACCTCCGCCATTGGGTCCCATAATTCCCCAGAAGAAACTGTGATTCCAATGTCCGCCACCATTGTTGCGAATGGCAGGGCTATATTTAGAGATATTGTGAACCAAATCAATCAAAGAAACACCTTCAGCAGCATTGCCTTTTACGGCGTTGTTAAGGTTGTTTACATAGGCTTGATGGTGTTTACCGTGGTGGATTTCCATGGTTTTTTCGTCAATGTGTGGCTCCAAAGCATTGTGAGCATAGGGCAAAGCAGGTAATTCGAACATGGGCTTATTTTTAGTTGTTTATGAAAACAAAGTTAGTTGAATCGCGATTGCTTTTCAACCGCATTGTTGAATCGGATTTTACTATCGTACTTTTGAATCGTTCAAATAAAAAAATCACAACGGATGTTGATTTGCCCCATGCTGTCTGTATTTCAAATACCAATCGTTTTGGAGATTTCGGTCAACGCGGGTTTTGGAAATATGTTGTGGAGCGGAATTCAACAAATGCATCCGGCCGAATGGATTGCCGCAATTTTGTCGTTTTGGTGCGTGGTATTAGCTGCCAAAAACAGCATTTGGAATTGGCCTGTTGCGATGGCGGGTTCCACGATTTACGTTTTTGTTTTTCTTAATAGTGGACTCTATTCTGATGCTATATTAAACATGATTTTTGTCGGTTTTCAAATTTATGGATGGATAAGTTGGCGCCGGAGTTCTTTTGTAGGGGAATCAATTAGACCCAGTTTAGGACATCAAAAATCAATAATGAAAGTTCTTGTCGTTGCCCTCTGTGTTTATCCATTTTGGGTTTATATCGTCAGTTCAGGATTGTTTGCAAATGTAATTTCTGCCCTTGTTTCGGGTGACATTTTTATGGGAATTAGTCGTGTTTTTGGTCAATCTCCTCTGTCGAATATCGCCCCGCCGAGGTTTGTCTATTTGGATGCAATGCTCCTATTTTTAAGCTTGTCTGCTTTATACATGCAGGCAAAAAAGTGGATTCAAAACTGGATATTATGGATCCTCGTTGATCTAATTTATGTTCCTGTGTATTGGCTCAACCACAATTATATCACAGCCATTCTGTACTTGATTTATATCCCCCTTGCCCTCAAAGGGTTACAAATGTGGAGGGGTGAAATGAATAAATTTAGTCCTGGGGAACGTAATACAAACGACTAAAATTTTCTTCAGCCATCAGTTCATTGGCGACTTCTAACACATCGGTAACGGTGACTTTTCTGATTGATTCAATGGCATGTTCGATGGAGTTTGCTTTGCCTTTTCTGAGTACGCTTTGACCTAGGTGCATCATTAAGCCGCTGCGATTTTCGTTGGAAAGGATGAGCTGACCGGCGTATTGATTTTTGGCCCGAGACAGTTGTAGGGTGCCAAGCGATTGTGTACGCAGTTTTTTCAACTCCTTAAAAATCAATTCTACGGAACGCTCAATATATTTGGGTTCGCTACCAACGAAACAGTGAAATAATCCGGTTTCGGCAAAGGCGCTGTATCCGCTTTCTACATTATAGGTGTAGCCATATTTTTCGCGGATGGCGAGGTTTAATCTGCTGTTTAACACTGGGCCGCCAAAAAAGTTGTTTACCAATAACAATTTCCAGCGATTTGGATGGTCGATTTCGTAGGCCAAACTACCTAGAATCGCATACGCTTGGTTGAAGTCGGTCTTTTTGACCTCATGAAAAGTTTTGAGCGGTTCAAAAGTGCTATTGGCTAGAATTACTCCAGGAGAATTCAGTTCTTGCACTTGGGGTAGGAATCTTTGCAAGGCCAAGAGCACCCTTTCAATTGATACGTTTCCAACCACGGCAAATACCATGTTTTCGAAGCGGTAATGGGTGTTTACGAAATGCTTAAGATCGGATTGGGTGATTTTATTTACCGATTCTTCCGTCCCTAAAATATTGTGAGCCAAAGGATGACCTTCAAAAATTCGCTCTTGAAATTCGTCGAAAATGTTCTCCTCAGGCGTATCGAGGTACATGTTGATCTCATCTACTATTACTTTTTTCTCTTTTTCCAATTCTGCTTCGGGAAAGGTGGATCGGAAAACTACATCACACAAAATATCAGTAAGTCGGGATAAATGTTTGGATTGTGTTGTCCCGTAAATGGTGGTTAACTCCTTGGTTGTGTATGCGTTTAACTCACCTCCTACCACTTCTAGGTGATTTAAGACGTGGATGGTCTTTCGATGTGTTGTGCCCTTGAAGAGCATGTGTTCTAGGCAATGGGCTAGGCCGGGATTCGGGCCATCATTTTTACTTCCCGCTTGAATGGTAAATCCCGCATGAACTAATTGCGTGCCTTTCACGCGTTGGTGCACCACGCGCAAGCCATTTGGCAGAGTAATTAATTGGTAGTGTTCAGAACCCATCGATTGGCAAAAATACCTTCTGTTTGGCGTATTTTTGTACTATTCCATGTTAATCAACAATACTTCCGACTTAGTTCAAAATATCAAGGACAGAAAATACCATTCTGTTGTCATTACCACACACCATAAACCTGATGGCGATGCGATGGGTTCTACCCTGGGTCTTTGTGCGTTTTTAAGAGAATTTATTGATGAGGTTGTGGTTTGTACGCCCACGGATTATGCAGAGAATTTATTTTGGTTGCCGGGTAACGCGGGGGTCATTGATTTTGAGGTAAATCCCACGTTGGTAGCAGAAAAAGTAGCTTCCGCGGACTTAGTTTTTTGTCTGGATTTCAATCGTTTGTCTAGGATCAACCAATTGGGTGAATTAGTACGTGAATCAAAGGCATCAAAAGTAATGATAGACCATCACTTAGAACCTGACAGTTTTTCGGAATTTACCTATTGGAATCACGAAGCTTCTAGTACTTGTGAGTTGGTTTATTTATGGATTAAAGAGGCGTTTGGTCAAGGTTTCATTAGCAAAGACATCGCGACGTGTTTGTATACTGGATTGATGACAGATACTGGAAATTTCCAGCATAACAATACCAAGCCTTTCACTTTGAGATTGGCGGCAGATTTGATGGAGTTTGGCGCTGACCATTTGGAAATACATGCCAATATTTACGATGTATTTACCTTGGATCGTACTAAATTATGGGGATACTGTCTTTATAAGAAGTTAGAAATTATTCCCGAATGCAGAACGGCTTTGATTTATTTGGATAGAGATGAACTGCGTCAGTTTCACGTTCAAACGGGCGATACAGAGGGCTTGGTGAATTTTGGATTGGGGCTGAAAGATATCGTATTGAGTGTATTAATCATCGATAGAACGGAAAGGGTTAAAATGAGTTTTCGTAGCAAGGGTACTTTCCCGGCCAATGAATTTGCGGGGAAATATTTTGAGGGGGGCGGACATCGGAATGCTGCGGGCGGACAAAGTACAGAAACGCTGGAGGAAACGGTTGCTAAGTTCAAGGCCTCCATTCAGTTATACAAAAAGGAATTACAAGCGATTTAACGCATCATTATAAAGTAGCGAAATGAAAAAGCAGTTTTGGATTGGATTGATTTTATTGCCATTGCTAATGGCGGTGGGTTGCAATGGTGGGTTTAAGACCAGCGATAAAGGTTTGGTTTATAAGTTTTTAGAAGGCGATGCGCTAAAGAAACCTTACGGACCACATCACTTTATGTTGTTAAATCATATGTTGATTGGACCCAAGGGCGATACGCTAGAAAACAGCTTTTTATCGGATACCTTGGAAGAATTGCCCTTTCCTTTGGTGGCCAAGAATGAACTTTTGGAAGCTTTGATGATGATGGGTTCTGGGACAAAAATGGAAGTCAAAATCAGCACCGACAGTTTAAAACTGAAAATCGGGGGATCGCCTTTAATTGGTTTATTGGAATCGGGTCAAGAAGCCCGTTTTATTATTCAGGTGGATCGCATTTTGTCGGCCGAGGACTATGATGCCTACCGCAATCAAAAATTCTTGAATCGAATTATGGCGGAGAACAAAATGATCGACGATTATGCATCAAAAAATGGGGTGAAAGGCCTTGCCGAGGGCGGTTGGTTATTGGATTCCAGCAAAATGATCAAATATCGCATCAAACAGAAAGATGGGAGTTACGATACAGAGCATCGCAGATTAGAAAATGCACCCTATTTGAAAGGCGCGAAAGCGGCTACTTTTCATTGTGAGGTATATAATATCGATGGATCGCTACTTGTGAATTCATCCATGGAAGGTAGGCTTTACAGGGCGGAAAAGTTAGACACGGATCCTTTCGAATCTGCCTTAGCCATTTACGATGTGAGGTGTTTAAATATTTTGCCATTTTATTTGAATGAAGGCGAAGAAGGTGAGTTTTTAGTAACGTCTTCCAATGGTTATGGTAATCGTGGAAGAATTGGTGTGCCAGCGTATGCCCCTCTTCGGGTTGTTATTAAATCAGTTAAAGCAGAGTAACACAAATTTTTCTCTCAAACAGCGCATCGAACATAGTAATTTTGAATCTTTATGAGCAAAAAGAATATAATCATCACCGGCGGAGCAGGTTTTATTGGTAGCCATGTCGTTAGGCGTTTTGTCCAAAATCACCCTGATTTGCATATCATCAACCTAGACATACTAACCTATGCTGGGAATTTGGAGAATTTGAAGGATATCGAAAATGCATCGAACTACGAGTTTGTTCGCATGGATATTACTGATAAAGAGGCGGTTGAGGCTTTGTTTACTTCGCGCAGCATTCATGGCGTAATCCATTTGGCGGCGGAGAGTCACGTGGATCGCAGTATCACAAACCCCATTGATTTTGTAATGACAAATGTGGTGGGTACGGTTGTGTTGTTAAATGCTTACAAGGCCCATGGCAATACCGAAACGGGTAGATTCTATCATGTGAGCACCGACGAAGTATATGGAACTTTAGGAGATGACGGCAAATTCACTGAGGAAACGCCTTACGATCCAAACTCCCCTTACAGCGCATCAAAAGCGAGCTCAGACCATTTTGTTAGGGCCTACCATGAGACATATAAAATGCCAATGGTAATTAGTAATTGTTCTAACAATTATGGCAGTCATCAATTTCCGGAAAAGCTGATTCCATTGATGATTCATAACATTACGAACAATAAACCATTGCCTGTTTATGGTAAAGGCGAAAACATTCGCGATTGGTTGTGGGTTGAGGATCATGCGCGCGCGATTGAGACCATATACTTCAATGGTAAAAATGGCGAAACCTATAATATCGGCGGGAATAACGAATGGAAGAACATTGATTTGGTTCACAAATTGTGTGAAATCATGGACCGTAAATTGGGGCGTGAAGCGGGTGAATCGGCCAAGTTGATTACTTACGTTACCGATAGAAAAGGCCATGATTTCCGTTATGCGATTGATGCAAGTAAGTTGGAAAATGAATTGGGCTGGTCGCCGAGTGTGGCTTTTGACCAAGGGTTTGATAAGACAATAGATTGGTATTTGGAGAATAAT
>CAJBVU010000181.1 GCA_903959115.1 uncultured Bacteroidota bacterium | reverse complement strand
CAAATTGCCTATTACGCTGGAATTATGGTGGCCGTTTACTTCTTGGTTGAATGGGCGTTTGCGGTTAAAAACAAGGACTTCAAACATGTATTGATGTCATCAGGAATTGCCGCCGTAGCCATGGGATTGGCCGTTTTAACCTGCATCGGAAAATTGTCTGATACCAACGACTATGCAAAGGCAACAATGCGTGGTGGATCTGCGGTAGAGGCTGATAATGGCAGCAAAGGCAAGCAGGTGGGCAAAAAGGGATTGGATATGGAATATGCGTTCTCTTGGAGTTATGGAGTGGATGAATCGTTTACGTTGATGGTCCCTGGTTTCAAGGGCGGAAGTTCCAATGAAATGGTAAGCGATGCAGATTTTGGTGATACTCGTTTGCCATTGTATTTTGGGGATTTGCAGTTTACCAGTGGTCCGGTTTATTTGGGTGCTACGATGATGTTCTTGTTTGTATTTGGTTTGATTTTGGCGTTCGTTTGGCGCAAGGATAAGCCTCAAAGTGAGGGAGCCGTATTGAATTATCGTTGGGCCATTTTTGGATTGGTTACGTTTGTTGTCGCCCTGCTATTGGGCATGGGTCGCTATTTCCCATTGAATGAATTCCTATTTAACAACCTTCCTTACTATAACAAGTTCAGAACGCCGATGATGGCATTGGTGATTGCGCAAGTTGTGGTGCCAATGATTGGTTTGTTGGGATTGCATCGTTTCATCACTTTGATGGCAGAAGATGGCTTGAGTGAGGCAGGAAAGCAGCGTGTGATGAAGTTAACCGCCGTTGTTTCGATTGTATTGGTGGCGTTGATGATTGTGATTACGATGGGTACGGATTTCAGTGCTGCTGAGACCGACAAGCGAATTGCGGAACAGGGTGGAATGGAAACGGTAACCAAGATTAAGTCGTTGCGCAGCACGATGGTTTGGAACGACATTTTCCGAAGTATCATGTTTATGGGTGCTTTGTTGTTCTTGATTTATATGATTTTGAAGAAGCAGATTAGCGCTTTGGTTACTGGATTGTTGGTGATTGGAATGGTATCTTTTGATATGATGGGTGTTTCTAAGCGCTATTTAACGGACGACAATTGGGAGGACAAGGAAACGGAAGAGGCGATTATGCCATCGGCGGTTGACAATCAGATCATTGCGAATAACAAGGACGGCAAGCGTGTAATTGACTATAGGGGTGGTATCAACCGTACTTTTAACGACAACACGGCGGGTGCATTTCACAAGAATGTGGGGGGTTACCATCCAGCTAAAATGAGCAGATACCAAGATGTAATGTCGTATTGTATTAGTGCTGCTGGACCCACAGGAACTGGCGATATCATGAACAATCATGCATTGGACATGTTGAATTGCGGTTATATCATTGGATTGTCTCAGGATCAAAAATCTGAGATTGTGGTTCCTAGGAACACTGCTTTGGGTCATGCTTGGTTTGTGGATTCGGTGAAGGAAGCGGCCACAGCGAAAGATGCTTTGAGCGATATTAATTTTATGGATTTGAAAAAGAATGCGGTGATTGAGAAGGCGGACTATTCAGGTTCAGTTGAGGGTGGTTCAAAAGGATTGAAATTGCAGTCAAGGGTGTTTAGCCTTGATTCGGCGGCGGGCATTTCTCAAACGTATTACAGCAACGATAGTATTGTGTACAAGAGCAATAATAGCAATGCGGGCTTGGCTGTATTTAGCGAAATATACTACAACGAGAAAAACGGAGCATGGAAGGCATTTGTGGATGGAAAAGAGGCCCAGGCTTTGCGTGTAAATTATATTTTGAGAGGTGTGGAAGTACCTGCTGGAAATCATGAGATTGTGTGGGTTTATCAGCCTTCGGATCGCAGTACTATGTTAACTATTGAAGTTGCTTCTTCAGCATTGATTTTGTTGTTGGTTGCGGGAAGTTTGCTTCAATTGGGAATGAAGAAGGAAGAGGAAGCGGCATAAACCGGGGGCGAATGACAAACCCAGTGGCGCATCCTCTGTTATTTTCTATTGTCACCATTCATTTCAATGACTTGGAGGGATTGCGACGAACCGCGGATTCCATTATGGGTCAGACCGAGCGCAAGGCTTTTGAATGGATTGTAATTGATGGTGGAAGCACGGATGGCAGTGTAGCTTATTTAGAATCTCTGGGAGATCAGATAGATGTCTTGGTATCTGAGAAAGATGGCGGCATTTACGATGCGATGAACAAGGGTTTGGAGCGGTGTAAGGGTGTTTATGTTTGGTTTATGAATGCTGGTGATACGATTCATGCGGCGGATGTGGTGGAGAAATTGGTGGGGGAAATACCAGCGGAGTTACCCGATGTAATTTTTGGGGATACGGAATTTATGGACGAGGCAGGAAGGTCGGTGGGTTTGATATCGAAGTTGAAACCGCAGCCATTTCCCGCGCAACTGCATGGAGGAAGTTTTAGGTACGGGATGAACATTTGTCATCAGAGTTTTTTGGCAAAGCGGAGTTTGGTTCCACGTTTTGATTTGCAGTATAGGCAGGCGGCGGATGTGGATTGGATCATTCAAATTTTAAAGCGGATGCAGGGAAAATCCTACCGCAGTTCTTTTGTGATCAGTAATTTTGAGTTGGGTGGCAGCAGCGCTCAGCACACGCAGAAAGCTTGGAAGGAGAGGTATTTGGTGTTGGAAAAGCACTATGGATGGCTTCCGAATTTGTTTGCTCACGGATGGATATTATTGAGGAGGTTGTTATTTAAATTACATTTGTTGGGTAAGTAATCTGGATTTTTGCATAGTTGTTAGTTTAGAAAAATCACATTGAATGGGAAACACGGACAGGGTAGATAAGGCATTGATTGAAGGTGGACATTATTTGGGTAAGCCTGCGGATGCGAATGATTTGTTGGTTCAACGCAGGATAGGACTCGTTCGAGGGATGTCGGACTTATTGGGTGTAAAGGGTCTTGACTTTTTAGGTAAGGATAAAACATTGGTGGAAATCGGCTGTGGCAATGGCAATACTTGTTTGCCTTTGGCGGCGGATTTTGCTTCGGTGAAGGGTTTGGAATATGCGGATGTTCACCGGTCGTCGTTTGATGCGTTGCAGCGTGAATTGGGCGTGGAGAATGCGGAATTTCAGGTTTGGGACATCATGGGAAAGGCTTTTGAGCCTGCGGCGGACCGACTGATTAGTTTTGAGGTGATTGAGCATTTGCCGGGCGAGGAGGGTGTTGCGAATTATGCAAAGAGCTTAAAAATGGGTGGATTGGCAGCGATTTCGGTGCCTAATAAGTGGTGGATTTTTGAAACACATGGCGCAAAGTTGCCCTTGTTGCCTTGGAATCGGGTTCCCTTTTTTGGATGGTTACCGAGGCCATTGCATGAGCGTTGGTCGCATGCCAGAACCTATACCAAACGTAGGATTTGCAAGTTGTTGGAGCATCATGGGTTTGAGATTCTTGCCGTTGAATACATCACTGCACCCATGGATGTAATCAAATGGCCCCCCTTACAGAGTTTTTTACGTCGGTGGGTTTTTTCATCCGACACAACGAAAATTCCATTTAAGGCTGTCAGCATTTTGGTAACTTGCAAGCGAATACGTTAATAACAGAGTAAAACATTTGAAAACAATTCTATGAAAAAGACAATATTATTGGGGCTTATCTTAGGGGTAGGCACTGTGTTACAAGCACAAAAAGGCCAAACAAAGCCAGACAAACATTGGTATCATTCAGAACCAACCAAGAAAAACATGGGCATTTCTTTGGATGCGGCATATGCGAGTCCAGCAGCGAAGTTGCCATCGAAGACCATTGTGGTTGCGGTGATTGATGGTGGGGTTGATATCAACCATCCTGACTTGAAGGATGTGATTTGGCATAATCCGAATGAAATTCCGTTTAATAACATAGATGACGACAGGAATGGATATGTGGACGATACCGTGGGTTGGAATTTTATTGGTGGTAAGGATGGTAGAATGGTTCAGTATGATCATTTGGAAAAAATCCGTGTGTATTTGCGTTTGCGCGAGCAGTTTTCAAATCCAACGGCGGAGGATACTCAGCGTCCAGGATATGCGCAATACATGGCAATGAAAACGGAAATTGAGTCCGACATTCTGCAGAAGAAAGCGCAGTATACAGGAATGGAGAAATTTCAGTCGACGTTGCATGGCTATGCCACTCGTTTGGGTAAAAAAGCTCCTACTGGCAAGGAAATCAAAGAGTTAAAAGTGGATGCGAGCGAGGAGAAAAACAGAGATCGCATGGCTTCGGTGGTTAGTATGATGGGCTATGGCCAATTGGATGAAGCCTTAACGCAGAGTTTACATGGCATGGAAGCGTCGGTGAAATACCAATACAATTTGGATTATAAACCAAGGGATATTGTGGGCGATAACTACGATGATCCACATGAAATTGGTTATGGAAATAACAATGTGGCAGGACCTGATGCATCGCATGGTACCCACGTTTCGGGGATTATTGGTGCGGTTCGCGGCAATGGAATTGGGCTAGATGGTGTTGCAGACAATGTAAAGATCATGGCAATTCGTGTTGTTCCTGATGGGGATGAGCGTGATAAGGATGTGGCCAATGGGATTCGTTATGCGGTTGACAATGGAGCTAAGATTATTAACATGAGTTTTGGAAAGGGTTTCAAGTGGGACAAGGACGTGGTGAACGAAGCGGTTGTGTATGCGAGGGATCATGGTGTTTTGTTGGTACATGCGGCGGGAAATAGCGCTCAAGACAATGATGTTATAGGAAACTACCCCAATGATTCTTTGGGTGGCGGATTGTTTGCGGAAAACTGGATTGAGGTGGGTGCATCTCAGCCATTAAAGAAGCATTTGGCTACGGATTTTAGTAATTATGGTTCAAATAACGTGGATGTATTTGCGCCAGGTCAGAGCATTTATAGTACCATTCCAAACAATGAATATGCGTATTTTGATGGTACAAGTATGGCATCGCCGGTTTGTGCAGGTGTTTGTGCGTTTATTTGGAGCAGGAATCCTTCCATGACGGCCAAGGACGTGAAGATGGTAATGGAGGCAACGGTAACACTTGTGGACAGCAAGGTGATTTTACCGGGCTCAAAAAAGACGAAGGTTGGATTTCCAACTTTGAGCACAACGGGTGGTTTGATCAATGCTGAGAAGGCGTTGAACATGTCTACAATATTGTTGGTGAAGTAATTGCGGCTTACCCAATTGGATTGATTGGGGCTAAGTCTGAAGATCCTTGCGGGGGAAGTGTTTTTTGTAACGCTTTTATTGGCGTTGGCAAAACGCGGATAGTTCGCGATAGAATTTGGCGATAGGGAATCCCATGACGTTGTAAAAGCATCCTTGGATTCCTTTCACGCCGATGTATCCCATCCAGTCTTGTACTCCGTAAGAACCTGCTTTGTCGTACGGTGCAAAGTTTTCAATGTAGTGTTGGATTTCTGCGGCGCTGAGGGGGTGAAATGTGACCTCAGTTTTGTCGTAGAAGGTATGTAAATGGTTGACGTTTCGGAGGCAAACGCCCGTGTAAACGGTATGGGTTTGATTGCTGAGGGCGGTGAGCATTTCGGCGGCTTCTTGGGCGTTTGCCGGTTTATTGAGCACGCGGTTATTGATGAAGACGATGGTATCGGCGGTGACGAGGATTTTTTCTTGGATGGGTGATTGGTGGTGTTGGGATTTGTGTTTGGCCAAAAAAGTGCAAATTTCTTCGGGTGCTAAATGGTCTGGATAGCTTTCATCCGCATCGATTTCCACATAGTCAAATGCAAAACCTGCATCGCGCAACAGTTGATGTCGGCGAGGCGACTTTGATGCCAGTAGCAATTTAGGAAATGAAGGCATTGTATTTATCGACGATTCTGAAAGTGGGTTTGTTATCATTTCGTTGGCAAAGGTATTGTTGAGTTATCAATTCTAAAGTGGCATGAAGAAATGGCCCGAGAAATTGCGAAATTTGCATTGTGTTTGATTTAGATTCAATGATGCGAACATCGGTTGAGCCGATCAAGGTTAGAAAGCGTCCGTCTTTTTGGAAACGCGTATTGAGTTGGATTTTACCCATTCCTGAGGCCCATAAAAAATCTCTGCAGGGTGTTGATTTAAAGGTACTTGCATGGCAGGGTAAGTTTGTGCTTGATACGGGTAAGGTGAATTATTCTTTTGGGAGTTTGCACGAGGTGATGGCGGGTAGCATCAAGGAAATGGTGAATTGGGGTGTTCCAGCGGAACGCGTATTGATGTTGGGTTATGGGGGTGGCAGTGCGGCGGAGATTATCCATCAGGATTTTAATCGGGATGCTGAGATTATTGGGGTGGAATGGGATGAGGCGGTGATTGAATTGGCCAAGAAGTATTTTTATACCCAGGGGGTTCGATTGCTAAATGAGGATGCGGTGGAGTATGTTTTCAAGGCGGCGAAGCAATCCTGGGAATACGATTTGATTGTTTGTGATTTATTTACCGAGTCCAAGGTGGCATCGGCGGTTTTGGAGGGTAATTTTTTGGTTAGCGTTGCGAAATTATTAGGTAGCGGCGGTGGCGTTGTCATCAATACGATGCTTAACAAGTCCGCGGCGATAGCGTTTTTGTCCGTGCTAAATACCCATTTTGATTGCGTGAAAACTTGGGATGGGATGAAGGGGAATGCGGTGTTTTTGTGCAAAATGGGCGGGATTGCTTAACTTTGCACTTACGATGAAACAAATTGCAGTGATAGGTGGTGGCACCATGGGAAATGGAATTGCCCACGTTTTTGCCCAATGCGGATATGCCGTGAATTTGATAGATGTGAAGCAAGAAATGCTTGATAAGGCAATTGCTACTATCACAAAAAACATGGACCGTCAGGTGGGAAAAGGCACACTTA
This sequence comes from uncultured Bacteroidota bacterium, assembly GCA_903959115.1. Taxonomy (GTDB): domain Bacteria; phylum Bacteroidota; class Bacteroidia; order NS11-12g; family UBA955; genus UBA955. The sequence continues at coordinate 2,131 of CAJBVU010000181.1, read as the reverse complement.
CTGAAGAGCAAAAAGCCGGTAGCTTGGCTAGAATCAAGACGTTTACTCAGATGGCCGATGGCGTGAGCAATGCGGATTTGGTGGTTGAGGCAGCTACGGAGAACATCGAAATCAAATTGAATATTTTTAGGCAGTTGGATACTTTGGCACCTGCGCATTGTGTTTTGGCGAGCAATACATCCAGCATTTCTATTACCAAAATTGGGTCGGTGACATCTCGCCCCGACAAGGTCATTGGTATGCACTTCATGAATCCGGTGCCGGTAATGAAACTGGTTGAGGTGATTGAGGGTTTCAAGACGGATAAGACGGTAACATCGAACATCATCGAATTGAGTAAGAGTTTAGGGAAAGTGCCGGCGTTAACGCAGGATTATCCTGGATTCATTGCCAATCGCGTGTTGATGCCAATGATTAATGAGGCGATTTGTTCGTTGCACGAAGGCGTTGCAGGGGTGGAAGAGATTGATACGATCATGAAATTGGGTATGGCTCATCCGATGGGTCCGTTGCAGTTGGCGGATTTTATTGGTTTGGACGTTTGCTTGGCGATTTTAAAGGTGTTGCACGACGGATTTGGCAATCCAAAATATGCGCCATCGCCGTTGTTGGTGAACATGGTAACCTCGGGAGATTTGGGCGTAAAAAGCGGTCGTGGCTTCTACGATTATGGCCATGGAACCAAGGACTTGATTGTAGCGCCGGGTTTTACTAAAAACTGATTATATTTGCAGCCCCAATTTGGGTATACACTGCAAACATGAAATTATCTCAATTTAAGTTCGATTTACCTGAGGAGTTTATTGCTCAGGAGCCATTGGCAACGCGCCATGATGCCCGTTTATTGGTAATCCATCGCAAAGAACGTCGCATCGAGCACCGCAGTTTTAAGGATATTCTTGAAATATTCGACGAGAACGATGTGTTTGTGGTGAACAATACAAAGGTGTTTACAGCGCGCATGTACGGTCAGAAAGAAAAGACTGGCGCACAGATTGAGGTGTTTTTGCTTCGTGAATTGAATCATGAGTTGCGTTTGTGGGATGTTTTGGTAGATCCAGCGCGTAAGATTCGTGTCGGTAATAAATTGTATTTCGGGGACGATGATTTGGTGGCGGAAGTAGTTGATAATACAACAAGTCGTGGACGGACCATTCGCTTTTTGTTTGACGGTACGGACGATGAATTTGCTGAAGTGATTAAGAAATTGGGTGAAACACCCATTCCAAAGTATATCACCCGCGGTGTAAAGGAAGAGGATGAGACTTGGTATCAGAGTTTGTTCGCTAAGCATGTTGGAGCTGTTGCGGCGCCAGCGGCTCAGTTGCACATCACACGTGAGTTGCAGATGAGAATGGATATCAAGGGAATTAAGTTTACCGAGATCACTTTGCATTTGGGTTTGGGTGCGTTTAGGGAGGTTGAGGTTGAAGATTTGACCAAGCACAAGATGGATAGCGAATATTATCGCATCGAACAGTCTGCTTGTGATGCGGTAAACAATGCCATTGCCAATAAGAAGCGTGTTGTAGCGGTGGGTGGTAGTGTGATGCGTGCTTTGGAGAGTAGTGTAAGTTCTAGTAGTACATTGAATCCGAGTGAGGGTTGGACGGATAAGTTTTTGTTTCCGCCAAAGGAGTTCCATATTGCGGATGCCTTTATTACCAATTTACATCAGCCGGAGTCGCCTTTGTTTATGATGGCATGTGCCTACACAGACCATAAGTTCATGACAGAGGTTTATCAGGAGGCGATGAAAGAGGGCTATAGATTTTTGTGCTATGGCGATGCCATGTTGATTATGTAATGTCGACTCAAACTGCCGTATTTGTTTGAACAGACGCGGCGGTTTGAGTATATTTGTAACCTCGTTCTTTTCATTGCCCAAATGGCGAAATTGGTAGACGCACTGTCTTCAGGTGGCAGCGCCGCGAGGTGTGCAGGTTCGAGTCCTGTTTTGGGCACAGTAATAATGATTGATATGCAATTGCCCAGTTGGCGAAATTGGTAGACGCGCCACCTTGAGGGGGTGGTGATCGCAAGGTTGTGCTGGTTCGAATCCAGTACTGGGCACTAAGAATCCCCCGCCGCAGGCGGGGGATTCTTTATTTAGTAATTTTCCCGATATATT
>CAJBVU010000180.1 GCA_903959115.1 uncultured Bacteroidota bacterium | reverse complement strand
CATTGTACATTTTTCCGAGGTATCTGGTTCCGTGATCATGGAAAATCACCACCACCACATCTGTCGGTTTAAACCGATCCTTCATCTGCATAATACCAGCCAATGCAGAACCCGCACTATTTCCTACAAAAATCCCCTCTTCTCGCGGAATGCGTCTTGTCATTACTGCAGCATCTTTATCGGTAACTTTTTCAAAATGATCTATGATTGAAAAATCGACATTCGCTGGCAAGAAATCTTCGCCAATACCTTCAGTTATATAAGGGTAGATTTCATTTTTATCAAAGATGCCGGTCTCTTTATATTTCTTAAACACCGAACCGTAGGTGTCTATACCCAACATTTGAATTGCTGGGTTTTTCTCTTTTAGAAATTTGCCTGTTCCACAAATCGTCCCTCCAGTTCCTACACCAACAACCAAATGCGTAATTGTACCATCCGTTTGATCCCAAATTTCAGGACCTGTTTGTTCGTAGTGAGCTTTTGAATTGCTTAAGTTATCATATTGATTGGGTTTCCATGCATTTGGAATTTCTGCCGCCAATCGGGTACTTACACTATAGTAACTCCTTGGGTCTTCCGGTTCCACATCGGTTGGACAAACAATGACCTCTGCTCCAAATGCTTTTAGCGCATCAACCTTTTCTTTACTCTGCTTATCGGTTGTTGTAAAAATACAACGATAGCCCTTTACCACTGCGGCAATAGCCAATCCCATCCCCGTATTTCCACTAGTACCTTCAATAATTACTCCGCCTGGCTTCAATGCTCCGCTAGCTTCTGCATCCAAAATCATTTTCAATGCCATACGATCCTTGATCGAATTTCCTGGATTGGTGGTTTCGATTTTCGCATACACGGTACAAGGCAAATCCTTGGTAATCGTATTTAATTTAACCATCGGCGTGTTGCCAATCGTTTCTAAAATATTCTGGTAAACCCGCATACGAGTGCAAATCTACTTTCTCGAAAGCGGTTTTTTAGAAAAAATCACGAAAACTGATATAAACAATTGATTACAGCTTAGGTTGCTCGGAATTTCGTTGCTAATTTGGCACCCTATTTTGGAATGGAAAAAACTTGCCTAGTAATTCCTTGTTACAATGAAAGTGAACGTTTGGATACACAAGCGTATGTAAGTGAGTTGTCGACCAATCCAAATCTCACATTGATTTTTGTAAACGACGGGAGCAAAGATGCAACGATAGATGTTTTGCGCAGTATACATTCTAAGAGCAATTCCCAGGTTCAAGATAGAATTCATATCCTCAGTTATTCTGATAATCAAGGCAAAGCAACCGCCGTGCAACGCGGATTATTATGGGCCTATGCATTATCAAACAATTCACCCGCACCAGCCTTCCTTAACAACTGCGAAATCATTGGAAACGAAATTATTGAGGCCAAATACTTTGGGTTTTGGGATGCTGACTTGGCGACACCATTTTCGGAGCTGACATGGTTTTTCCATTTGGCAAAAGACTCAGATCCCGATATGATTATTGGTTCTCGTGTGGCTCGTTTGGGTTCAAAAATTGACCGTACCGTTTTTAGACATTATTCTGGCCGATTGTTTGCCACTATTATCAGCCAAGGTCTCGGTTGGAAAGTACACGATACCCAATGTGGTGCTAAAATATTCAAGGCTCATCTGATCCCAATTTGTATGGAGCAACCCTTCAAAACATCGTGGTTATTTGATGTAGAAATGTTGCTTAGAATGAAAAAGCATTTTAGAGAAAATGCCACCGAGATGATTCTTGAAGTACCCATTCGCACTTGGAACGACGTGAAAGGGTCAAAGATTGGTTGGTCCGACTTCGTAAAAGTACCGTACCAAATTTGGAAGGTATTCCGCGACTACAAATAACTAGTTATTCGCAATCAGAGCATACTTAATTTGCTCTAAATGATGTGTTCCATGCCAAGCATATAATCGAATTAAATCACTCAAACTAACCTGACGTCCGCTTTCTGGGTGTTCTAATGTTTTCACCAACTGATTCGCAGCATCTTTTAGTGATTCTAATAACAATAATGACCATTTCTGATGCAAACCCAAAAGTATCAAATATGAAGCTTCATGATGAAAATCTGCATCGAGAGAACTTGCCCAAGCATTCTCATCATAGGGTTGAATTTGCGATTGATCTTGGGTGATAATGTGTTTGGTCCTGACGTAAGCATTCATGTGTGAATCCGCCAAATGATGCACAATTTGCTTAATCGACCAGCCGCCTTCTCGATAGCTCAAATCCCATTGAGATTCCTGAATAGTGGAAATCACCTTGGCCAATTCTGTAGGGAAATGTTGAATTTCTAAAACATGATTCAATAATTCACCCAAGGATGTAGGTGCATCCCATTCAAATTTTGGCAAGTTTAATGGTTCGATCATAAATTAGTTGATGATGGTAAATCCTGTATATTTCACCAATTCCTCTGGTACAACAATACCTTCTGGCGTTTGATAATTTTCTAGCAACGACGCTACAATTCTTGGTAATGCCAATGCAGAACCATTTAAGCTATGGGCCAATTCGGTTTTTCCTTCGGCGTTGCGGAAACGACATTTTAAGCGTGTGGTTTGGAAAGTTTCAAAATTACTCACCGAACTACATTCCAACCATTTTTCTTGGGCTGCGCTCCAGACTTCCATATCATAGGTTTTTGCACTCGTAAAGCCCATATCACCGCCACAAAGCAATAATACACGGTAATGCAATCCCAGCTTTTGTAATAATCCTTGCACGTATTGATTCATTTCTTCCAGCACATCGTATGAACCCTCGGGCTTAACAATTTGTACTATTTCTATTTTATCAAACTGATGTAATCGATTCAAACCTCTAACGTGAGCACCATAACTTCCAGCTTCACGGCGGAAACATGGTGTATGTCCTGCATTTTTGATTGGCAATTGAGATTCTTGAAGAATAACATCCCTGTATAAATTGGTGATGGGTACTTCAGCTGTTGGAATCAAATACAAATCATCCACACCCACATGATACATCTGACCTTCCTTATCAGGCAATTGACCCGTACCATATCCACTATCTGCATTAACCATCAATGGAGGTTGAATTTCCATGTATCCCGCCTTCCCTGCTTCGTTAAGGAAAAACTGTATTAAGGCACGCTGTAAAATTGCTCCTTTGCCTTTGTATACAGGAAATCCCGCACCTGCAATTTTTACACCCAATTCGAAATCGATGATATCATATTTAGCCGCCAATTCCCAGTGCGGCAATGCTCCCTCATGCAACTTGGGCATTTCGCCCCATAAGAACACCTGCTTGTTGTCTTCCGGTGTTTTTCCCTTGGGAACCTCAACAGAAGGCGTATTTGGAATGGTCAGTAATAGTTGTATTAATTCATGATCCAATAATTCAACATCCGATTCTAATTGCTTTAGCGAGTCTTTGATTTCTACACTCTGCAATTTCAATATATCACCCTCGGCTTTTTTGCCTGTTTTATACAATTCGCCAATTTGCGATGTGATTTGATTGCCCTTGGCTTGTAATGATTCCATTTCTGTTCTTTTTGAACGATTTCTTTCGTCCATTTCTAAAACAGATGACATCAAGGCGTCCCCATCCAAACCACGAATAGCCAAACGCTCAGCTATTTCTTTGGCATTTTTTCTAATATTGGCAATTTGTAACATAACTAGAATGCAAATTTCGTGATTTTATTCGAAGAAATTGAAGAGAATCCAATCTCTCGGATTTATTATTATCCTTCCGATTTGAGATTAACACCAAATTCCTTTGCCACCAGAATTGCCCTTTCCATAGCAAATTCTAGTTCATTGGGAATCTGACCATCCAAAATCATTTCGCGGACTGCTTCTTTTATCATACCAATATGAGAGGGATCTTTGATTTCAAAATGAGTTTTAATATGATTACCCGTAAGCACAGGCTGCCAGTTCCGCAGCTCATCTTTAGAAATAACTTCGTTGATTTTCTCTTGAACTTTAACTAAATTTTTCAGATGCTTTTCAACTTTAGCCTCATTTTTACTCGTGATATCAGCCCTACATAGGGTCACCAAATCAGTAACATGTTCTCCGGCATCAACAATCAATCTGCGCACAGCGCTATCGGTTACAATTTCCTGAGACAAAACAATCGGACGTAAATGCAGTAAAACCAATTTGGAAACATATCGCATTTTATCATCCAGCGGCAAACGCATTCGCCTAAATATGCCCTTCACCATTCTTGAGCCTTTATCTTCATGACCGTGGAATGTCCATCCGTGCTGATTATCGAACCTTTTTGTCGCCGGCTTGGCTATATCATGCAAGATTGCTGCCCATCTCAACCAAAGATTGTCGGTGAACTGACAAATATTATCGAGCACCTGGAGCGTATGGTAAAAATTATCTTTGTGAGACTTGCCGTTTCGTGTTTCCACGCCGTGCAACAGCATCATTTCGGGGAAAATGATGTCCAACAAGCCCGTGTTCGACATCATTTCGAACGCTCTGCTGGGTTTTTCGCACATGATCATTCCATTGATCTCATCAGAAATTCTTTCTTGCGAAACAATCTCTATCCTTGATGCATTTGCTTTAATGGCATCAAAAGTTTGTACTTCAATCCTGAAATTCAATCGGGTAGCAAAACGAATTCCTCTTAACATTCGGAGTGGATCGTCATCAAATGTAACTTGTGGATCTGCGCAGGTTTTAATGACCATATTTTGCAAATCCTGAATTCCATTAAAAGGATCGTACAACTCACCATAGTTATCGCCATTTAGCGATAAATACATGGAATTAATAGTAAAGTCTCTCCTATTCTGATCGTCTTCAAGGGTCCCATCTTCCACGATTGGCTTTCTAGAATCCCTACGATAACTTTCTTTCCTCGCTCCAATAAACTCAATTATCCAATCGTCAAATTTGATTTGCGCCGTACCAAAATTCCGAAACACACTCAAACTACAATCATTGTCGAAGTCCTTCGCAACGGCTTGAGCGAATTCAACCCCATTCCCCACAACAACAATATCGATGTCCTTGTTTTCACGTTGCAATAACAAATCCCTAACGAACCCACCAACAACATAGGCACGCAATTCCAACCTATCGGCGGTATTGCCTATCAATTTAAAAATGGGATTCTCTAAAGCCGATTGCACCGCACAAAGATAGCACACCCTATATTTGTTGCGATGCGATTTTCAATAAATGCAATTGCTTATTTATTTGTTGCGATTTTTGTCATTGTTGGCGCCATATTGCTAACTGTTCCTATTGGACATACTGGCGACGGTTGGGGCTATGCTGCGGATGTAATTGAGGCCACTTCATTGCAGTCAGATGAACTCGTCTCAGCCCATCATTTATTTTATAATTACCTGTGTTACCTTGTTAAACCGATTTTTATATCCTGTAAAATCAACCCAATCAACGGTTTTACCGCAATGAATTGGATGTTCTATGGCTTGGCGATATTCGTTTTCTATAAAGTTCTTTTAGACCTCAAATACAATCAGAATCAATCGTTCTATTGGACATTATTAGTCGCGGGATGTTTTGGCGTATTGCGATTTTCGCTAGAAAACGAGACATATATCCTTCCCCTATTTTTTGCCTTACTCGGAAGTCATTTGATAACAAATTTGAACAATTCTAAATCCCAAGAATACATGGGCTTCCTATTAATATCGATTTCCGTACTCTTTCATCAAAGTTATATTTTCTGGTTTCTCGCATTCGCCGCAAACGCCGCTTATCGTCGAATATACATTCCTATATTTATCTCAGCATCAACAATAATTTACTTCTATCTATTATTGGCGATGAAATTCAACCAGTCAGTATTAAATTTCATTATTCATGATGTAGATGCGGGTCTTGTCCAAGTCATACCAGACATCAATAACCTAAAATTCACCCTAATCAATGGGCTTAGAACCATTTTTCAAGTCCACGGAAATATGCTGATTTTGTGGAAAAATTGGATAATGGTCTCATTAATCGGTTTCTCTGGCATCGTATTCGTCGTATTTGGTGTGCTTCGCTCTTTAATGAATTTATCTTCCCCACCTACTGTAGATTTGAATAAAGTCAAATTCACTAAAGCCCTTAGTCAGCGGTTACAAAATCCCTTTTTTATTGCCTTTGTATTACAACTCGCATTTGCATTCTATTCCGTTGGAAACGCCGAATTCATGGTGATGCTACCCATATTGTTCCTATTGTCATTTCATGATAAAGTCATTCCAATATTCACCCATATTCATAAGATGGCATTGGGTATTTGGATATATAATGGGATTTTCTTTATCGTTCCAACGTTTATGGGGTCATTTGACGATATTGGATTAACCAGCAAAATGCTATTAAAAGAGCGACCAACGAAACCGTTTGTATTTATTTCAACCCAAGCTATCGCCATTCAGAATCAAATGGAATATGAAGATGCCATTCAAAAGCTCAACCCCGGATCACTGGGCAAAGAAACCAACACAGATATCACCTTAAATATGTCGGAGGGGCAATATATTATCGGGCAAAATCCAAACGAAATGTTGCTTATCCAAGATGCCTTGAACAAAGATAATATCGATGTTTACACAGACAACTCAATCATATTCAATAAGATAGGCAATGGATCAAGGGCGGCCTTACTAATTAACTCTAGGCTGAAAAGTGAATTATCAAAACGAACCTGGAAAACAGTCAGAGAAGATAGTTTTTCCTCACCAAGCAGAAAAATTCAATTATTCAAGTTGGATAGAAGTGTTCACATAAGCCATTGAATATCAACACAAAAACTATGATATTTGGAATGAATCGACTTGTTTAAGCGTACGATCTTCCAGTTTACAAACAGTACCACCAAATTTTTGTATCAGGCGATAATCATGCGTAGCCATCAAGATCGATGTCCCTTCACGCGCGATATTCTTTAAAAGCATCATAATTTCATCGCTGACCTCAGGGTCCAAATTGCCAGTAGGCTCATCGGCCAGCAAAACTCTAGGATCATTCAATAAAGCTCGTGCAATCACCAATCTTTGTTGCTCACCCCCACTTAATTCGGCGGGTATCTTGTAATCTTTGGTTTGCAAGCCCACTTTCTCAAGAACAGCCTTGCATCGATCCAACATCTCGTGTTTGTTTTTCCAACCTGTGGCACTCAATACGAACATCAAGTTATCCAATACGTTACGGTCGGTTAGTAACTGAAAGTCTTGAAAAACAATTCCTAATTTACGACGTAAAAATGGAACATCCTTTGGCATAATCGACTGCAAATCATAGCCAGCAATATCGATTCTACCTTCTTGCAACTTCAATTCTCCATACAATGTTTTGAGCAACGATGATTTTCCAGATCCAGTTCTACCAATCAAATAGACAAATTCGCCTTCAGAGACTTGTAAGTTAACATTTTGCAATACGGCGATGCTACCTTGGTGAATGGTGGCCTTGGTTATACTAATTGGATTTTCCACGTATCAAATTTATTTCATTCTCCGCGGGTGAGTAAACAAACATATTCACAGCATCAAGCACTGTTTGATTTTTCAATCGCTCAAGAATTTAACCGCCAATCAATCGGTGATTTCCCATAAGCCAACAATGCTGTATTTATTTCCGAAAAGGGCCTTGAACCGAAAAATCCTCGATGCGCCGAAAGCGGACTGGGATGAACGCCACGAATAATCAAATGCTTGCTTTCGTCAACACAATGTGCGAATTCTTGGGCCGATTTCCCCCATAATATAAATACGACAAAGGGGGTTCGATTCGACAATACGGTCAGTATTTTTTCAACAAACCGCTCCCACCCTAGCTTTTGATACGATAGCGGCGAACTATCCGAAACAGTCAAAATCGTATTCAACAACAAAACGCCTTCACTCGCCCAATTCGTTAAATCGCCGTGATGATGCGCATCAATT
>CAJBVU010000179.1 GCA_903959115.1 uncultured Bacteroidota bacterium | reverse complement strand
GCGGTTATAGCTCAGGTGGTTAGAGCACTAGCTTGTGGCGCTAGGGGTCGCCGGTTCGAGTCCGGTTAGTCGCCCTCCAAAACAAAAAAGCAGCGATTTCGCTGCTTTTTTGTTTTTATCTAAAGTCGAAACGACCCACTTGCAATTCCGACAACCAACTATCAAACAACAGATAGGCATTCAAAAACACCAATCCGCCGACTTAATCAACCAATATACCTCAATAACTCAGCGCGCGTTGCAGCGTCCATGAATTTGCCATGAAAACTGCTTGTCACAGTGCTGCTCGACGTATCCTTAATTCCCCTACTGGCCACACACATGTGCTTGGCATCAATCACCACCGCCACATCGTCTGTACCCAATACCTGCTTCAATTCCTGCGCAATTTGAACCGTCATACGCTCTTGAACCTGAGGACGGCGTGCATAATAATCTACAATGCGATTCAACTTACTCAACCCAATCACCTTGCCACTGCTAAAGTATGCTACGTGTGCAAATCCGTAAATCGGGACAAAATGATGCTCACAAGTACTGTGAAATTGAATATTCTTCTCAACCAACATCTCCGAATACTTGTAACTGTTTTCGAAAAGAGTTGGCTCCGGTTTGTTCTTTGGATCCAGGCCCTTAAAATGCTCGTTTACATACATCTTAGCGACACGCAATGGCGTCCCCTGTAAACTTTCATCTGTCAAATCTAATCCCAATACATGCATAATCTCCTTGAAATGCTTCGCAATCAATTCGATCTTTAACGCATCGTCCATCACAAAAGCATCTTCCCTCAAAGGCGTCTCTTGCTTAATCGAAATGTGCGAATCGCCCATCTCTTCCCACTGCTTCAGCAGTTCGTTTGCTAACTTTTTATCCATTGAACTCTACAAAATTACGTGGTGTTTCGTACAATCTTACACCCAAATTCATTTCCTGGGGAACACGCGCCCGCAATTTTTGCCAAATTACCCAAACGATATTTTCGGCCGTTGGATTCAAATCACGAAATTCCTCAGTATCCAAATTTAAGTTTTTGTGATCAAATCGCTCAATCACCTCTTCTTCGATGTACTGCTTAATCAATTTCATATCAATCAAATAGCCCGTCACAGAATCCACTTCCCCCTCAACCCTAACCTCCAAATCGTAATTGTGGCCATGGTAGTGCGCGTTGTTACACAATCCAAAAAATGCTTGATTCTCAGCATCCGTCCACGAAGGGACATGCAAGCGATGGGCGGCATTAAAATGGGCTGTGCGGTAAACGGCGACTCTGTGTGACATCTTTTTTGATAGAAATAGTGATAGTAAAACCAAACAAAACGGAAATGGTTTGTTTCTATACAAAACTATGATGCAATTCACATTTATCACCCGCGTTGATGCCAATATTGACGAGGTTAGTCGAAAATTCAACAAAGAATTGCTCCTCAAACTCAACCCGCCATTCATTAAAATGAATTTATTGCGATACGATGGCCAACACACCGGCAACCGACTCTCATTCCAAATTGGCATCGGACCCATGAAGCAACAATGGGATGGAATCATTACCGCTCACCGCTACACGCAAAAAGATTGGCTTTTCCGCGATGAAGGACTCAAACTTCCGCATCCACTAAAAACTTGGAAACATACCCATGCGCTCAAGTCCAACGGAAAACAGACTATGATCATCGACCGCCTGAAATTCGAAGGCTTAAACCCCTTCTTTACCGCGATGCTTTGCCTACCGTTTATTTTGATGTTTTGGATGCGAAAACCGCTGTACAAAAAACACCTGAGCACTCGCTAGTCGTGTTTATGATTCCGATAGAGCCCGTCCATCACCACCACATGGGGCAAGGTAACCAACGACAATAAAACAAAGGCAAATCCCAGATTCGATTCCAAATCAAATCGCAGTAAAAACGCCATCCCCACCAAGGCCATCAATCCAAAAGGCACAAATCCCATGAGCGTTTTCTTTCTGTTTTGATTGTAATTCATACGAACATAGTCCAATTGATATTGCATCGATTGTAATGCATGCCAAAAGCAAAAAACGACAACAAAACCCAAGAGCAAAGGCGTTAGCCAATACCAAACGGTGACCAAAAACCACTGTATCAAATACCAAAACCAACTGCTGCGATGTGTGCGATACAAAACGGCAACGTATAGCAAAACAAAGACGATCGAAACGATAAGCAACCCGCTATTGTCGAGATGCCCGATGTCGGAAACAGTGGCGCCAGGCCGACCCAGCATCGTCGAAAAAATAGCAAACACCTCTTGGCTGTGTTTGAGGACCGGAAAAACCACCAACCAATTGCCCCACAATATAGAATCCAACGACCAAATTCGGTTTGTGTTAAAATTCGACTGACCAAAATGGTGGATCGAAATCAAAAGGAATAACGCCAGCGACAGCATAGGCCAAACATACCATAAAGCCAGATAAAGCAGCATTACGCCCAGGTACATTACTAAAAATTTCGCACTGCCTGCCGTATTTTTTTCCTTGCGATAGAAAAAGTCGTTGCCGCCGTGAGGAATCCCTAAAAACACCAAACCCAACAAGCAGAGCGCGCCTTGCAACATCGCAAATTGCAATAGAAACGGGACCATGAGAATAAAAAACAGCTGCAATAACAACTGCCAACGAAACAGCGGCGACCTGGTATAATTCGATTTCAGCGCTTCCATATCAATTCATCCATTTGGCAAACAAGGTCCTCAAAAAAAGTCGCTTCGGCAACCGTGAAAATATCATTATCTCTTGCAAAAGATTGGTTTTTTCATTCAAAAACCGCAACACATTGGAAGCACTTTGGTGCTGAAACAGTTGATCAAAAATTTGCTTCCCTCGATTGGGGTGTTTTTGTAAAATTCGCAAAAGCAAATCATCATAAAAACGAAACCGCTTTTTCCGATACAGTGTGGGTATCAATGCATTGTTTTTCAGTGCCAAGGCAATCGATCGACCGTGTTGCATCATTCTTAAAAAGCCATAGCCCGTGGTAGGTTTGAGAGCACCCGCCATCACGCCTAACGACACAATTCGTTTATCTGGCGCATAAAATCGCTCCAGCGCATCAAAAATTGAACTCATGGGTATTGCATTGTTTTCCAATTCTATCACAGAAATATCCCAACCGCGTTTATCACAAATTTCTTGAAGCAATCGTTGCCCTTCCTCCAATCCTAAAATCTCTTTATCAAATTGCGTTACTTCAATCAACGCTTCTTCCCCGCTAAACGGCAGAACATAGAGAAACCGCGTTTTTCCTGTCTGTTCAATTCCAAAATCCATCAATGTACAAGCGTCGGAATTAAAAAGCGAAACGCCCGGTTTGCTCTTTACCCGCCAACCCACAAACGACTGCCATAATCCAATTTCTGATGACTTTACCGACGCGCCTCCGCTTCCAAAAAACCAATCAGTAACCACGTTGAGGCTCTCAACACTTGCGTCATTATCAATTTGGATGTCCACCGAAACCCGACCCCCAATTTGACTGTTTGATGTCACACGGCCAAAACACCAATCGATTTGACCTGAAGATCCAATTGCGTTTTTTACAAATGTGTAAAACGCCTCGCTCCGACAATGATAATAAGTATAGGGATCGATGCGCTGTGATTCACCAAAGACTTGAACTTGACTCCATGAAAAATCAACAAAACTCAGGTCCTGAATCATCTGATCGCCCCAAAAACACCATGTTCTATCGTTTTGCTTGGATTTATCGCACTCCACAATGAGTAACGTTTTATCGTCCAACAAACCCTCTTTATGCATCCAATACGCCAACCACAAACCGGAAGCGCCAGCGCCTTGAATGATATAATTGTAACTCTTTTTCAACGACAGTAAACCACAAAATAAACCCCTCCGAACATTTAATTGTTTGAATTACAGTGAATTATTATACACTTTTATCTAAAACCCCCATCCCACCTGGGATTGTATCGTGTAAAAAATGTGCATCAAAACCCCAAAACTCTAATTTAAGAAGGCCTAACTTCGTGACCATGAAATTTTTCATCGATACCGCCAATTTGGCCCAAATCAAAGAAGCAAACGACCTCGGAATTCTTGACGGCGTAACAACAAACCCCAGCTTAATGGCAAAAGAAGGCATCTTCACCGAAGAAGCTGTTTTGAACCACTACAAAACCATTTGCGAAATGGTAGACGGTGATGTAAGCGCGGAAGTGATTAGCACAGATTTCGAAGGCATGATTGCCGAAGGTGAAAAATTGGCAGCACTCCACCCCAACATCGTAGTGAAAGTTCCTATGATCAAAGAAGGTGTCAAAGCCATCAAGTATTTTTCAGATCGCGGAATTCGTACCAATTGTACTTTGATTTTCAGTGCAGGTCAAGCCATCTTGGCCGCAAAAGCCGGGGCAACTTACTTGTCGCCTTTCATCGGTCGCATCGACGATCAGAACTGGGAAGGCATCGATTTGATCAAACAGATTGCTGAAATTTATGCTGTTCAAGGGTACGACACTCAAATTTTGGCCGCTAGCGTGCGCACTTCATTACACATCGTTCAATGTGCTACACATGGCGCCGATGTTGTGACTTGTCCGCTAAGTGCAATTTTGGGATTGTTGAAACACCCATTAACGGATTTAGGCTTGGCTCAGTTCCTTGCAGATCACGCAAAAGGAAGCAAATAATTTTTTTATACCGTTTTCAAAAGAAAGGAGCCCGCAAATACGGGCTCCTTTCTTTTTCGGCACAAAAAATTAATAGTTGGGCTAAAATTTTTTTTTAAAACTTTGTTGAACTTATTTTGTTAAAAATTTATGATAATTACACTTCGACAAATGCAATACGTGATTTCGGTAGCGAGATTAGGGAGTTTTTCTAAAGCAGCCGACGAATGCGCCGCAGACCAATCCACTGTAAGTCAGCAAATTAAGACATTTGAAGACCGCATGAATGTCGAAATATTCGACCGTACATCAATCCCCATCACTGTAACCCCCGCAGGAAAAGAAATTGTGGAACAATGTGAAAAAATCGTTGTACAAGTCGATGAGATGATTGCGCCATTTAAGAAGAAGAGATTGCTCTAATTCTAAATCACAACCCCACAATCAAACTTCTGCGCTCCAAGAGCACAATATCCCGCCAAATCCCATTGGCCATTTTTCCTATTTTCTCCCTTCGGCCAACCTGTCGAAATCCAAATTTTTCGTGCATCGCAATGCTAGCTATGTTTTCAGGGAATATCCCCGATTGCACCATCCAAACCCCATGAGCTTCTGACGAGGTAATCACAGCCTTCATCAAGGCATTGCCCATCCCCTTCCCCAAGTAATCTGTATCTACATAAATACTCAATTCGGCAACACCCGAAAATACAACCCTTGAACTCACCGAACTCAAGGCCGCCCAACCCAAGACAGAATCATCACCAACCGACTTAACAACCCATCGCGAGTGCATCAAATGCTTTGCGTCCCAGTCTTCCCAAACTGCGGCTGCAGTATCATAGGTGGCATTGCCAGTCTCAATCCCTTGGGTAAATATTCTTGCCACCGAAGGATAATCAACCGATTGCATTGGCATCAAGGCAAATTTCAATTTGTCACTTGCATTTAGCACGCCCATCGAAAATTAATATTGTTCCTTTTTATTGGGGAAATCTTTAGACTTGACATCGGTAATATAATGTTCCACCGCACCTTTCATCAAATCGTATAAGTTAGCGTAGCGACGCAAAAAACGGGGCGAAAACTCATTGGTAATTCCCAATAAATCATGGACAACCAAAACCTGTCCATCAACGCCAGCGCCGGCCCCAATCCCAATGACAGGAATTGTCAAATTCTCGGCAACCCGTTTGGCCAATGTCGCTGGAATTTTCTCCAATACGATAGCAAAACAACCCGCCTCTTCCAACATTTTACTGTCACGAATGAGTTTCTCCGCCTCAACATCCTCAGTAGCACGCACTGTGTAAGTCCCAAATTTATAAATACTCTGAGGCGTTAACCCCAAATGCCCCATCACCGGAACACCCGCCGTTAAAATTCTTTTTATGCTTTCCAATATCTCTTCCCCACCTTCCATTTTAATTGCATGAGCACCGCTTTCCTTCATAATCCGAATGGTTGATGCCAACGCCTCTTTGCTATTGCCCTGATAACTACCAAATGGCAAATCCACCACAACCAAGGCCCGACTCACACCCCTAACCACAGAACTGGCATGATAAATCATCTGGTCCAAGGTGATTGGCAACGTTGTTTCATGTCCGGCCATCACGTTAGATGCACTGTCGCCCACCAAAATCACCTCAATTCCCGCCTGATCCACAACCCGAGCCATGGAAAAATCATAAGCCGTTAGCATGGAAATCTTCTCACCGCGCGCCTTCATTTCATGTAAAACGTGGGTTGTCACCTTTTTTTCTTCTTTCTTATGTATGCTCATTGCCTTTGAGTTTTAGATTCTATTCGATGGAAATTCTGCCTATGTTCACAAAATTCACCCCAAATGAAGCATCTTTGTATGTAAATTTTAAGCAAAAGTAGGATTATTTTCAATGAAACATTCTTCGATTCGGGTTTGGGGTATAGCGATTTTTTTGATGTTCATCTCGTCGATGTTCTTTAGTGCATGCGAAAACGAAGTCAACATTAATGCAGATTATAAAGAAACGATTGTAATCTATGCACTCTTAGACCCTGAAGACACCATTCAATACATAAAGGTCAACAAAGCCTATCTCAATGAAGGAATCGGCGCATTGGAAGCGGCAAAAATATCCGACAGTTTATACCTTGATAGCACCCACGTTCAACTCAAGCGATTGAACACCGGCCAAATTATTGTCTGCAACGCCGAAGAAGGACCCAAAAAAGATTCAGGAATTTTCGCAAACGACAAAAACATCCTTTGGGTAACGAGGGAAAAAATCTATCCCAACGAGGAATACGAAATCACTGTCACCAACCCAATGACGAGCACCAAAGCGGTATCGGTAACCAAGACGGTGGGTCCCGCCAAAATCAGAGCGCCCTTTATCGACCAAACAAATATCTTTAGCCTAGGCCCAGAATACATAAACGTCTCTTATGTCGCCGCAACCAACGCCTTTTCATACGACATACAATTCCAAGTATACTATGAAGAATTCAGCACTGCAGATACTGGCAAAAAGACAATTAAAATGGCGACTTGGAAGATGATTACAAACTTCCTCGTTGGGAATGTAACCTCACCAATCCGCCAAATCCCTCGCCTTAGCTTCCTACAATTCTTACAAAACTCCATTACCGCATCACCCACACTTAAACATCGCATCAAATGGGTTGGGATCACGATGTATGGCGCCAATCAAACACTCATCGATTACATTTCAGTGAATGAGCCGAGCATAGGCATCGTCCAAAAACAAGCCGACTACACCAATATCACCGGTGGTTACGGACTATTCGCATCGCGTTGCAAACAAACAGTATGGGGCATTCCAATGGATCCCGCTTCGGTTGTCTATTTACAAAAAAACGAACTCACAAAGGCGTTGAATTTGGTGCGTTAATTCAACACTCTCAATCAAATCAAGACGATTTCCTGAAACGACTTCCCGCCGGGAAATATGCGATCAAGGGCTGTAAGTCACTCAATATCTGTGAATACGGAGCGGTTTTAAGCTCATCGTAAGTATTTGCACCTGTCAACACCCCAACGTTCCATGCACATCCAGCAGAGAACCCTTCGTACAAATCGCTAATTGTATCGCCTACTTTCATCACAAAATGTGAATATTCGATATTTTCTTTTTTCATCGCCAATCGAATCATATCTGGCTGGGGACGACCCATCGCAACCTCATCGCTACCGATATAGCCATGCAACACCTTTTGCAATCCCAAATTATCTACAATTACCGTTGCTACTTCACGATTAAACCCTGTATTCAGGTATAGTTTCGCTCCATGACTTCTCACCGCTTCGAACAACTCTTCGGCATAGGGCATTAGAGCAATGGAGCCCTTGGTAGCATATTGATCCATTAGTTGCTTGTTAAAGTATCCTTCCAATTTTGATATCAACTCGACATCTGCAGTAAT
>CAJBVU010000178.1 GCA_903959115.1 uncultured Bacteroidota bacterium | reverse complement strand
GGTGGGATTAAAGAGATTTTACTTACGGTATAGCCACTGCGGCCGAATCCAACTCACCACGCCAAATAAGAGAATTGGGAAAACTCCAAACCAAAATAATGCCCATGATTCAAATGGGATTTTCAAAATTGCTCCATCCGGATGAGAGGCTTCGTCCATTCCAATTCTAGCAAATATGCTCATAATTGCAAACCCTATCACCCCGCCAAACAACGCCCCACCCAAATGCCCTTCGTGTGATATTCTTTGTCGGTCCGCCGTCTGAGAAAAAACAATCGACCCCAAATTAAACAAAATGCAAAAGATCCATCCTGGGATTGGAATGGGAATGAATAATAATCCTAGTTTGATTTCGGGAAACCACATCACCGCACAAAGCAACAAGCCCAATACACCGCCGGAAGCGCCCAAGGCTTGGTAGTCGGATTCTTTTCTGCGCATCCAAATCGAAAAGAGGCTGCCACCCAATACGGAAAATAAGAAAATTAGGAGGGTGAAGATGGAGCCCACCATCGACTCAACCATGGTAGCAAAATAGTAAATACCCATCCCGTTTAGTAGTAAATGAACAATGCCATCGTGAACAAAACCAGAGCTGATCAAACGGTAATACTGCTTTCTGTTTTTGATTTGCCATGAACTCAGCAACCATCGCTGGGAAAGAGTGGAATCATTCTGACCGGCAAAAAATACCAAGATAAAAAAGCCCAACAACCCATATGAAGCGGGGTATTCCACGTAAAAATTTCCAAGGTTCATAGTTAAGGTTTTTTCAATTTCACCTGCCCTTTTCCCTGGGCCGACTCCTTGAATTTATAGGTGGGGGTAGTAAAATAATAAGCGTTTCCACTGTTAAACAGATTGGCTTCGAACTGTTTGCTGGGATTTACAAATACATCCTTGATTGTAAAATGATACAAATAGACATCGTCGCTCCGCAAATCTGTAGCATCCAAACCGCCGCCTTTCTCGCAACTCCATGAGAAAATTGTGGCCTGACCGCTGAACTTTACGTTGCCGCTGTTCATCACTCCGCCGTACAATTGTCCGCAGAAAACCAATAAATTTTGATCTTCTACACTGTTTACGGTGCAATGAATGGCTTGACTATAAAGGGTGTCGATACAGTTCACCTTTGCATTTCCCTCCAAGTGTATATCATCTATCTGATGCAGGTTAAGCGTGCATTTGGGTTGAATATTCAATTTGCGAAGCCATTTGGCCTTGTTGCTATTTTTGATCGATAACACGCCATTTAGGATTTCGGTTGTGATCCCAGGAATGACATTCTTGCCATAGGTAATCTCAATATGTTCCGGTTTTGTAGTGTCTTGGGTGACAAAGAGTTGTATGTCGTGGTTTACTTCCAATCCATGAAATGAGCCCAGGGTCCGACTTTCGGTGGTTATTTCGCCAAAGGATTGCCAGGGTTGGGCGCTATTCTCACAACCAGAAAAAAAATGGATCAAAAACAAAGCGATAATGAAAACAGACCAGGAACTTTTTTGGGTGTGCTTTGGTTTCATTGCTGTGAATTTATACAAAGTTGGCGAATTGTTGCTACATTCGAGTTATGCGAAGGATAATCTTCTTGTTCTTTTTGTTAAGTGGTGTAAGTAGTGGGCTGTTGGCCCAGGATTTTGACGATGAGGTAAGTCCGCAAGCCAAGGCCGCGGCGGCGATGCGTACCAAGCGGTATCGGGAAGCGGAGAATTTGTATCGACAAATGTTGGAGAAGAATCCGGAGTCGATGACCTACAAACACATGTTAAGTCATTCATTGCTTTTGCAGGAGCGATATGGCGAATCCGACAGTTTTTTGAGGGTAGCCTACTTGCAGGATTCGATGCATCCGGGTACTTTTTGGTATTTTGGGATCTCCGCAGAGAGGCAGGATCAGTACGATAGGGCCTATGGTTTTTTTCGTAAATACATCGACAAATCGAAACGATTTTCTGAGTTCAATCAGAGTGCCTGGTTGCATGCAGGATCGGCGTATCGAAGGAAGATGCATACGTTGGGCATAAACGCTACTGAGTGGAGCGACATGGTATATTGCTATGAAAATTATTTGCAGGCGCAACCCGCGGATCCTTTGGTGCCACAGTTGCAAGATTTCTTGGATGCAGTGCGATTGAAGCAACCCAGGGGCGGTCAAAAGTTGGTGTGGGCTGAACAGTAAATTGCGTATTACCTTTGTAGCATGCCATCGGGCAATAAATCTAAGTTAATCAATGATCCTTTGCACGGATTTGTGACCTTGCCCAGCGCTTTGGTTTACGATGTTGTGCAGCATCCTTATTTCCAACGTCTGCGCAGAATCCGTCAGCTGGGAATGAGCGAATGGGTATATCCCGGGGCCACTCATACCCGTTTTCACCACGCTTTGGGTGCGATGAATTTGATGGTAAAGGCCTTGGATACTCTAAGGGGAAAGGGTGTTGAGATTACAGACGAGGAAAAGGAAGCGGCGATTTTGGGCATTTTGATGCACGATATTGGTCACGGACCCTACAGTCATACCCTTGAATATACTTTGGCTCAGGGTGTAAATCATGAAGATATTTCTATCATGTTGATGGAGCGGATGAATACCGAATTTGGCGGGGCTTTGCGCTTGGCAATCGATATTTTCCGCGGGGATTATCATAAGAAACCTTTTTTGCATCAATTGATTTCTGGCGAGTTGGATATGGACCGCTTGGATTATTTGATGCGCGATAGCTTTTATACCGGTGTGAGTGAGGGGATTGTTGGCGTGGATCGATTGATACATATGCTGAATGTGAAGGATGGCGATTTGGTGGTGGAAGAAAAGGGTATTTATAGCGTAGAGAAATTTTTGGTTGCCAGACGATTGATGTATTGGCAGGTATATCTGCATAAGACCGTGATTGCAGCCGATGCGCTGTTGGTGTCGATTTTGCAACGCGCCAGAGAAATGGCCAAAACGGGGTCGACCTTGGGCAGTTACCACCCGTTAATGCACTTTTTGTTTAAGGATGTAAATCCGGACGATTTCAACGAAGAGGATTTGGATCTGTTCGTGCTTCTCGATGACATCGATATCATGTCGGCTATTAAAGAGTGGCAGTTTCATGAGGATCCAATTTTGAGTGAGATGAGTAAGCGGTTGCTGAGACGACATTTGCCGAAGATCAAGGTTCAATTGGAGCCGATAGATTTTGGGGTGAAGCAGTTAATGCGGGCGCAGGCATCGTCCATTTTTGGGGTGCAAGATGAACGCATTTTGGATTATTTTGTCCATGTTGGCATGTTAAAGAACGATGCGTATCGCTCTGAGGGCGGTGGAATTCGTATTTTAAAGAAAGACGGCAGCATTGTGGATGTAGCGGCGGCGAGTGACAATTACAATCTGGATAGTTTGAAGGATACGGTTACCAAATATTATATTACTTACTGGGAGCTTTGAGAAAAAATAAATTTAGCAGCAAGGGTCCACAATTGAGCAATCAATTGCAAAATACACCGAGGGGTGGGAAATGGGCGAGTAAGTTTGAAGATCCTAACGCATCAAAAGGAAAGGTGAAGGCAGACGATGTGAAGGCAAAGAAGGGGTTGGGGCAGCACTTTTTAAATGATTTAAGCATCGCCGAGCGCATCGCGAATTTGGTAGACGATAGCATGGAGCATGTGGTGGAGATTGGGCCTGGAATGGGTGTAATGACAAAGTTTTTGTTTGCGCGATTTGGCAATAGGTTAATGTGTGCGGAGATTGATACGGAATCGGTGGAGTATTTGGCCAATCAGGCATGGGCCAGTGGTCTGAAGGTTTGGAAAGGCGATTTTTTGCAGGCACCGGCGGAAGATTGGGTGGCTATTGGCAAGCGGATGGCCATTGTGGGTAATTATCCATATAACATCAGTACACAAATTGTTTTTAAGATGTTGGAGTGTGGCGTGAGGGTTGAACAATTTTCGGGTATGTTTCAGAAGGAGGTTGCTGAGAGATTGTGTGCGGGTGAGGGCAATAAAGATTATGGAATCACGAGTGTTTTGTTGCAGGCATACTATAATTGCAGTTATTCATTTACGGTTCATGAGGGGTCTTTCAATCCACCGCCGAGAGTAAAAAGCGGTGTGATCGATTGCAGGTTAAAGGCCGAACTTCCTGATTGTGAATACAGTGCGTTAAAATTGGTAGTAAAAACGGCATTTTCTCAGCGGAGGAAGACGTTGTCTAATGCATTAAAACCGTTGACATCGGCGCGCGAAAAATTTGTGTTGCCAGAAAAATGGGGTGGAATGCGCGCCGAACAAATTCCCGTAGCGGATTATTTGTTTTTGGCAAAATCTTGGACTGAAAGCAAGTAATTTCTTATTTGGATTGATTCATAATAAATGCTTACAACGCTGTTTGATTGTGGAATTTTTAGGCTGC
>CAJBVU010000177.1 GCA_903959115.1 uncultured Bacteroidota bacterium | reverse complement strand
TTTGGATTTCGTTGTGGATTCTTGGGGATGCTTCACTTGGAAATCATCCAAGAACGTTTGGAGCGCGAATTCAATATGACTGTCATCACAACGGTGCCTAACGTGAGTTATGTTGCATATACCACCAAAGGAGAAGAAGTTTTGGTAAATAATCCAACAGACCTTCCGCCACCTGAAAAAATCGACTACGTTGAGGAACCCTATATCCGTGCCAGTGTCATCTCAAAATCCGATTTCGTTGGACCCATCATGACCCTTTGTTTAGAGAAAAGAGGCATACTCACCAATCAAGTTTACCTCACCAGCGACCGTGTTGAGATGAATTTCGAAATGCCGTTGGCCGAAATCGTTTTTGACTTTTACGATAGATTGAAATCCATTTCCAAAGGATACGCCAGTTTCGATTACTCACCCTTGGGTTACAAAGAAAGCAAGTTGGTGAAGATGGATATCATGCTAAACGGAAAAGGCGTAGATGCGTTGAGTGCCATCATTCACCGCGACAATGCCCAAGACTTGGGACGTAAGATTTGTAAGAAACTGCGCGATTTGATTCCACGTCAGCAATTCGAAATTGCCATCCAAGCCGCCGTGGGCGCCAAAATCATTTCTCGTGAAACACTCTCTGCCATGCGCAAAGATGTTACGGCGAAGTGTTATGGTGGTGACATTTCTCGTAAGCGAAAACTTTTAGAAAAACAAAAAGCTGGTAAAAAACGCATGAAGTCGGTGGGCAATGTCGATATTCCCCAAAGCGCCTTTATGGCCGTGTTGAAGTTAAACGAGTGATTTAACTTTGGGGACGTATGGAGTCCCTGGGGTATAATGAAGAGGCCATCGCAGCGATGGAATTGGGTTTGTGTGGCGGCATAGGGCCTGTTTTAGGAAGGATATTAATAGAGCATTTTGGCTCGGCGAGGGCGGTATTTGGAGCAGCGCCTGCGGCGCTACTCCAAATACCCGGCGTATCCCAAAAAGCCCATTATAATATCATTCATAGCACAAAATCCAATTTTGACGAGGCCCGTGAGTATGCAAAAAAACATATTGCATTGGGAATTTCCGTTGTCAGCATTTCTCAAGACAACTACCCCTACCGCCTCAAAGAGTTGGCCGATGCGCCATTGTGTTTGTATTACAAGGGAGACATTGAATGGGATGCACCGAGGATTTTGGGCGTTATCGGGACACGAAAACCCACACCCCATGGCAGCTACGAAGCCAAGAAATTGGTGGAGGGGGTCCGATCATTTGACCCGATTATTGTGAGTGGGATGGCCTATGGGGTTGATGCAATCGCCCACCGAACGGCATTAGAAACGGAACAGAAAACATGGGCGGTGCTTGCACACGGCCTTGAAAAAATATACCCCGCGGCCCACCAGACATTTGCGCAGCAAATGCTGGCCGGCCGCGGGGGGCTGATCTCCGAATTCCCAGTCGGCACAAAAATGCACCCCGACTATTTCCCCAAAAGAAACCGAATTGTTGCCGGCCTATGCGACGCAATCCTAATCACCGAAAGCGGACTCAAAGGTGGCTCAATGATTACTGCACGAATTGCCCATGGCTATAACAGAGATGTATTTGCTGTACCCGGAAGGCCATCCGACCTCGCCTCCATCGGCTGCAACTTCCTCATCCAAAAAAACATGGCCCAGATCACCACAAACGCCACGGATATTGGAGAAGCGATGAACTGGGAAAACAAAAACCCCAATACAAACGGAAACAACAATCACCAATTAAACCTATTTCAAAATCTTAATCCCGTTGAAACTCAAGTCATGCAATGGCTGATGGAAGGAATTCACCACCCCAATAAAATGCTCGAAAAACAGCAATGGGCAGCGAGTAAAATATCAATGGCATTGCTCGACCTAGAACTAAAGGGACTAATTTGTGCTACCGGGGGCAACAACTACCGTCCGAATTAGAAAGGAATTGAGATCTTAAAAATCTTAATCCTAAGTGGAATTTGTCAGCTTAACGCTTTTTTCCTTTCGGAGCAGTATTCGCACGCTGTTGGCTCGCCTTCATCGCCTCTTCCATCCGTTGCTGGAACTTCGATTTTGTAGCAGGCTTCTTGCGATTCTCAGCGATTTGCGCATGCAATTTGGTATCGTCAACCGTTCTACGAATCACCCATTGCTGACCAAACGTAATCATGTTACTCACAAAATAATACCACGTTAAACCTGCAGCGTAATCATTCAACACACCCAAGAAAATGACAGGCATGAAATATCCAATATACTTCATCTGACCCGTTACACCCGACAACTGATTGTTGAAATGAGTGTAAATCAAGGTAGAAACCGTCATCAACAAAGTAAAGAAACTCACGTGGTCGCCATAGAAAGGAATGGTGAAACCCAAATTAGGTCCATCATACTGACTTAAATCAGTAGCCCACATAAATGCTTTCTGTCTGAGTTCAAACGCATTTGGAAAGAACTGGAACATCGCAAACAATATTGGCATCTGCAACAAAACAGGAACGCAACCGCTCATCGGACTCACGCCCGCTTTGCGATACAATGCCATATTTTCCTGCTGCATTTTCTGCATATCGCTGCCATGCTTTTCCTTAATAACATCAATCTCTGGCTTAAGGATACGCATTTTAGCTGTACTTATGTACGACTTATAAACCAATGGCAACAAGGCAGTTTTGATGATAACCGTAAGTAGTAAAATGATAATACCCATACTGCCTATCACACCATCCAGAGCATGAAAAACCGGGATTACAGCATAACGATTCACCCAACCAAAGATCCCCCATCCCAAAGGAATGATGCTCTCTAACCCGGCATTTGGCATTCCTACTTGCGCCTCTTTCATCGTATAAAATTGATTTGGACCAAAATAGTAGCTAAATCCGTATGACTTCAAGGGCTGACGTTCAAAATCTACGTAGACTTCAGCGTTTAAATCTTTGATTCGGTTGACATCTTTCGTTTCTTTCCAAGCAATTTTGGCATCGCTAGAAAATCCCGAATCGGCAACCATCATCACAGAAAAATATTGTTGCTTAAAGCCAAACCAATCCAAATTATTCTTTAACTCCTCACTCGCTGGGCTCGCCAAATCTAGCTTATCAGCATCCTCACCATGCAATCGGTACACTACCGTGGTATTCTGCTTCTCCCATTTCATGTCCTTCTCTTGCTTCTGCAGCTGAGCTCTCCAAGTGATTTTGATACCAGAATTGCGCGATTTTACAATTTCGTCGATGCCCTTGAGCTTCAATTCGTGCTTTACCGTAAAACCATCAGCGGCCAAAGAATAAATTTGATCAATGTACCGAGCTGAATCACCCAAACGCAATGTGACCTGATTTTCGGTTTGAGAAACAACATTCCAATAAAAATCTGCACTATTTAAAGGACCATTGGCAGTATATATCTCAAATGCCCATTGGTTGTCGTTCACTTGATTCGACAACAATTCCAAAACACTCGAATCCGAACGACGATGATTATTGAGTACGACGCGACCAACATTACCGCCTTTTGTTCGAATATCGATACTTAATTCCTTGCTTTTTAGCTGAACTAAGCCTGGTTTGCCTTGCAATTGCGATGCAAATCCTCCAATTGTGCTTAATAATGCAGAATCTTTTGCGGGAGATGCCGTTTCTGAAATTGCTGCGTTACCTGATTTGGAAGGCGTTGGAGAAGTCACTTTCGCGGCCTCAATCCTTGCTACGCTATCGCGCTGACGTTGAAAAATTGCTTGTTCCTCCGCGCTGGGAGCCGTGTACCAATAGTATCCTATTAAGATTAGGAAAATGAGCGAAAAGCCGGTGATTGTATTGCGATCCATGAATAAAGGATGCGAAGTTACAAAAAAAGAAGGCCGGCAATCTATGAAAAAAATGAAGTTCTAATAAATAATGATGAAAACCCCTTTGAATAGGCATTTCGAATTACTATCTTTGCGCACCGAATATTCACGATGGCCAACGTAGGAAAAATCTCACAAATTATTGGTCCAGTGGTCGATGTTAGTTTCAACGAACCCGGATCTACGCTCCCTAAAATTTACAACTCATTAACCGTTACCAAAGACAACGGTCAATCCCTAGTGCTTGAAGTACAACAGCACTTAGGCGAAAACATGGTACGTACCATTGCGATGGACGGAACTGATGGACTTCGCCGCGGTATTGACGCGATTGATACTGGCGATGCGATTCGCATGCCCGTGGGTGAAGCCATTCGTGGCCGATTGCTCAACGTGGTAGGTGATGCTATCGACGGGATGACGCCTCTTTCTAAAGAAAATGGAAGAGCCATTCACCAACCAGCTCCAACTTTCGACAATTTGAGCACCAGTGCAGAGCCTCTGTACACAGGTATCAAAGTAATCGATTTGCTCGAGCCCTATGCTAAAGGAGGTAAAATCGGCTTGTTCGGTGGTGCCGGTGTAGGAAAAACGGTTTTGATCATGGAATTGATCAACAATATCGCGAAAGCATACTCTGGTATGTCGGTTTTCGCCGGTGTTGGTGAAAGAACCCGTGAAGGAAACGATCTGTTGCGCGAGATGATTGAATCTGGCGTTATTAAATACGGCGAAGCATTCAAACACAGCATGGAAAGCGGTGGTTGGGATTTGGATACCGTAGATATGGAAGACTTAAAAAGTAGCCAAGCCACATTGGTATTTGGTCAGATGAATGAGCCTCCAGGAGCCCGTGCGAGGGTTGCCTTGAGTGGTTTGTCTGTTGCCGAATATTTCCGTGATGGCGATGGTACCGGTGCAGGAAAAGATATTCTTTTCTTTATCGATAACATTTTCCGTTTCACACAAGCAGGTTCTGAGGTATCAGCGTTGTTGGGCCGTATGCCTAGCGCCGTGGGTTACCAGCCTACCCTTGCCACTGAAATGGGTGCGATGCAAGAACGTGTCACTTCTACT
>CAJBVU010000176.1 GCA_903959115.1 uncultured Bacteroidota bacterium | reverse complement strand
CAGGTTTATATGGATGGTGCGAACATGAATGCGCAGGTTGGATTGACATCGCCCGGTATGATTGGGGCCGATGTTTGTCACTTGAACTTGCACAAAACGTTCTGTATTCCTCACGGTGGGGGTGGTCCTGGTATGGGTCCGATCGGCGTTGCCAAGCACTTGGCGCCTTATTTGCCCGGTCATGCCGTGGTAGATATGGGTCCTGAAAAGGCGATGCATGCGGTGAGTGCTGCTCCTTGGGGTAGTGCAAGTATTTTGTTGATCAGCTATGCTTACATCAAGATGATGGGTGGCGAGGGTCTTACAAATGCGACCAAATATGCAATTTTGAATGCAAACTATATCAAGGCGCGTTTGGAATCTGAGTACCCAGTATTGTACAAGGGTGCCAGCGGATTTGCGGCCCACGAGATGATTTTGGATACCCGTAAATTTAAGACCAGCTGTCATGTTGAGGCGGAAGACATCGCCAAGCGTTTGATGGACTACGGCTACCATGCACCTACGTTGAGTTTCCCAGTTGCGGGTACGTTGATGGTGGAGCCAACAGAGAGTGAGAGCAAGGAAGAGTTGGATAAGTTCTGCGATGCAATGTTGAGTATTCGTGAAGAGATTCGCGAAGTTGAGGAGGGTAAATATTCTCAGGACAACAACGTATTGAAGCATTCACCACATACGTCTACGGTTGTGATTTCAAACGATTGGGATCGCGAGTATTCACGTGAGAAGGCGGCTTTCCCATTGGATTCTATTCGTTTGGGTAAGTTTTGGCCAACGGTTTCTCGTGTAAACAGCACGGTGGGCGATCGCAATTTGATTTGCGCTTGTATTCCTGTTGAGGCATACGCAGAGGCGGCGGCATCGAATTAATTTGAATTATATTTACGGCGTGATCAAGCGCTGGAAAAATAGCATTTTGGAAAGAACTGGGCCATGGGTCTGGTTCTTTCTGTTTTATGCTATTTGGGGATTTTTCACCCTCGACGATTATGGGGTGCATTTGGATGAGATTACCCAGCGCACGATTGGGATGGAGAACAACCGATTTTTGAGCGGGCGGGTGGGTTTCGATAAGGTAGAGGAGCACAAGTTTTTCGGTCCGGTTTGGGAGAGTATGAGTTATTTGGCCGAGCAGGTGGTGTTCACTGAGCCCTTGAGAACGAAGTTGCTGTTGCGTAGGGCTTTGTTGTGGTCGTTTTTTGTCTTTGGGCTATGGCGATTGTATTTGTTGGGATTGCGGAATAACGGTTGGGGGATGGTGCGCCAATTACGATGGGGTGCGATGCTTCCGGTGTTGATGGTTGCATTGTGGCCTAGGATGTTTGCCGAGGCGCATTACAACACCAAGGACGCGTTGTTTTTTGTGTTGGTGCTGTTGGTGGTGGATGGATTGGATAATGTATGGCGCAGGGAAAAGAAGCAGTGGGATTGGGGATGGATGGGTGTGATGGGGTTGTTGGGTGTGGCGACCACGATACGCATGGGTGGGGTGTTTGTTTTGGGATGGGCGATACTTTGGCCGTTGTTGCGTTGTTTCATGGAAAAGAAAGTCCTGGATTGGGATTTGATCCGTTGGACGATATGGGGAGGATTGGCCTTTGTGGCGGGTTATGTGGGTAGTTATCCCTACCTGTGGTTCACGGGTTTGTCGGGCATACAGGAGGTCATCGGTTTTGCATTCAACAATCCCTGGCAAAATGGGGCCTTGTTTTTTGGTTCGATGGAGCCCTCGCGATGGTATCTTTTGGGTTGGATGGTGACTACGCTGAGCGGTTTGATCTTGTTGCCCCTGTTGTTGGGCGCTGTTGTTTCGGTGATTCAATGGGTAAAAGGTCGGGTCACTTTTGCATTGTCGACCGCCAATTTTCTGCTGCTGCTATTGCTTAGTTACATTGTTTTTGCCTTCATCAAAATGCCGGTGATGTACGATGCTTGGCGACATTCATTGTTTTTATTGTTGCCTGTAGTTGTTTTGTCGACATGGTGCTGGGTTTTCGTATTTGAAAAACTAACTCCGCATATCAAATGGTTAAAACTATGGGTATTTGGAACTGGCATTGCCTTGGTTGGAGGTGTTTTCGGGATTTTTATCCCAGATTTGTTTGCATTTTTATCTAAGCAGGACAATCAAACGCAGAATAAAACGGAATTGTACTTAGAAAGTGATCAAACGTATTTTAATGGATTGGGACAGAAGTTGATAAAACGTTACCCCATGCAGATAGATTACTGGCATCAAACCAACTATCAGGCCTTGGAATGGGTGGGTAAACAGTTGCCCGCGGATGCATCGGCCTTGGTGATTGGCCAGGGTGAGTCTTTGATGTTAAACGCGATGTTGTTGCCAAGTTCTATGCAGACGAGGATACATTGCATCACACCTGAATTATTGGACTCCACGGTTACGCTGGCATCGATCAATGCCATTTGGCCTGAGGTCAATCAACAATTGAAACGGGGGAAAGTATCGTCATTGCTAAACGGGGGAACATCGGAAATGCGAATTCCACCCATCAAACAGGTTTATTGGATTGAGTTTGGTAATCAGCTGCAAATGGGCGGGAAAACCGAATTTCCCATCATGAATGGGCTGGTTTCCTGGGAATTGGTGCAGGCGTTTTATCGCGAATCGCTGCCTTTGCTAAAAGTTTACCAAGGTGGGTTTAAATAGAAGGGATATCCCCAGGTAAATGAAGATTACATGTAACCATTGTTCACCAGGTAGCGGGCCAAATCCTGCGCTTCGGTGATCATGCCGGTGTTGATTTGGGCGCTGCGATTATCAAGGGTTGTGATTACTGTAAAATCATGGGAAGTGGCTCCATAGGCAGTGCATCGAGCAATCATGGTTCCGTTGGGTAAGTAGAACGTGATTTCGTTTTGAATGGTACCGTTGAGGGCTTGTTTGGATTGGTTGAACGATCCTATCGTTTTGAAATCTTGAATGATTTGATTGCTTTGAACATCAATCATCCCGTTTCGATTTCGCTCCGTTTTGCCATAGGGATTGTTGTTATTCATTTGGACGTTGTTGTTGTAAACTACCCCACCCGTATTGATGCTATTGCTGTTGGTCATCATACAGAACTTGCGCTCAGATTCCGGGTTAAAAACTCCATTCACGAACAAATTATATTTAGCGATGTCTTTGATCAGTGCATTCTGAGTTCCGCGATAATGGATTTGGGCGTTGCTACCCACAAAAACGATTTCGTAATATCTACGATTGGGGTCGTTCGCGGGTAAGTAATCATTTGATTTGGCATTTAACCAAAAAGCTTCTTTGCCATTGAGTGCTTTGCAGGTGGCTTGGATCGTGCTGCCCAAGAATTTTTTTTCTACGATATATAAGCAGTTTGCCTGGCCAAGGTAGTAGATGGTATCGCCCATGAGGATTCCTTTTTTCTTGTCCAATGATTTCTTTATGACATCACTGCGCTTCGCATTGTCTTCCTCGTTATCGTCCTTTTGCTTCTCCACTTTTGAATTATTTCCATTCTCATTTCCTTCGTACTGTGCGGAAATACGGTTGTTGAGTCCTGTTAGTAGAACAATCAAGATCAAGATATTTTTCAGGGTCTTCATTTTGAATTTATGGTTCAAAGGTCTGTCAAGCCCTCGTCGATAACCAAGAAATTTATCAAATAATTGATAAAAAATGACGTTTAGTGGGAGATGATGTCGATGAAAAAAAATTGCCAAACGTTGGGTTTAATATTGTTATTGGGTATGATAGGGACCGTTCATGGGAACCTCAATGCCCAAACAGTATATATTAATATGGGTAAGGGTTGGTCTTATATCACAGGTGCTCAGCGTGCTGTGAACGACAGCAATC
The DNA here is from genome assembly GCA_903959115.1 of uncultured Bacteroidota bacterium. Lineage (GTDB taxonomy): Bacteria > Bacteroidota > Bacteroidia > NS11-12g > UBA955 > UBA955. The sequence goes on along the minus strand of CAJBVU010000176.1, from coordinate 8,290 downwards.
GGGTGAATTATTCTACAGATGGATCTTACCCATGCGGTAGACGCATTACGAATTTTGAGAATTCTGAATTGATCGATGGGCATGATAGTGATTTCGTTAAAGTTCATTTGGATGCAAAGCAGGTGTATGACGCAGAGAAAACAGTTAATGGGCCAGCATTCTTTATTTCTCAATATGAGGTAACTAATGGTCAATACATACAGTTTATTGAAGATTGCATCGCCCAATGGATGAAGGAGAATCGCCCTGAAATCGTGCAGAAATACAAATGGGAATCGCCTGAATATGTGCAAGCGGTTCAGGGTTGGTTGGCATCGAACGAAGGCACAACTGCGGCGGATGGCGCGATTCAGTCAGCACATTTGCAATCACCCGCAGCCAATTGGGGGGAGTTGTATTTGAAAAAATTGGATTGGAAGAAAATTACTTTTAGGGGTGTGGCTATCTATCCGAGTACAGAGGCCTGGGTTAAAGACTTTGTATACTCTGTAAACGAACCTTTGACACGTTACTATCTAAGTCATCCTAAGTACGCTGATTATCCTGTAGTTTGTGTTTCTCAGAGTCAGGCGAAGTGTTTTTGTGAATGGTATGCCAATAAAAATATGGTTCAAACCAAATCTCGGAAGGATAATTACGTGATTATGTATCGCTTGCCAACAGAACAAGAGTGGGAGCGAGCCGCATCGGTGGTTGCGGAGAAGCGTTCGAAGAAATCGTCTGGTTCACCCGCAAATAACAATTACCTGAGAAACTCACGTGGGTGTTACATTGCGAATTTTAGACCCGAAACGCATAATTTCGGTACGGATGGTGCTGTGTACCCCAATAGTGTTGATTCGTATTTTCCCAACGATGCGGGTTGTTACAACATGCAGGGGAATGTGGCAGAGTGGACAAGCACTCCAATGAATTATGCTGTTGTGATGAGCGATGGACAAAAATCTACGCTAGGGTACATTGTAAAGGGTGGAGCTTGGAATTTGCCTGAGGCTGCTTGTACCGTGGGAAGCAGGACTGTCTTTTCAGAAGATGTTGCGAAAAGCTTCGTTGGTTTCCGCATGGTGGCAGTGCCGATGAAAAAATTTAAGCCGTTGATTACTCCAGAATTCTAAATTTGGTTGTTTGGACGGGTGGGTCTTTTGATCGGGTCCTTAGTTGTGGAGCCTTAAGTATGTGTCGTTAAGATTCGCAACCGATATTCGCGGCTGTTTTCCTTGTGTTCGATATTCACCCACAGCACTTTGGCTTTGTAGTTTTCGGCTAAATCACGCAGTAAGAAATCGCCAATTTCAGGCCATTCAATCAAATGTTTACTTGGGTATTCGTGGAGTATTTCTTCGATGCCGGCATCGTACAATTCTCCCGCCTCCTTCACCCGATACCAGTCGTGATGATACAATTTACCCTTAAAATCCAATAATTCGTATTCATTCACTAAGGCAAAAGTGGGCGAACTAACTTCGTTTCGACAACCCCAGGCCGCACAAAGTAATTTGCTCAGCGTTGTTTTACCCGCGCCAAGGTTTCCTTCCAAGGCAATTAAGTCCGGACCCGATTCGCCAAAAGGATAATCACAGACCCAAGCAGATAAATCTCTCCCCAAGATGGCATCAATCACCCCCTGAAGCTGATTTTCTGTGGTTTCGATATAAGCCGTTGTTTTGAAAGAGGGCATCGCTAGGAATTTAGATTGTGGTGTTTCGAATTTTACGTTTTTGGGGTTAAAACAGCAATCGGACAGCACATTTCTTCTAAACTAATCCCGCCATGCTGGAATGTGTTTTTGTAATAATTCACGTAATAATTATAGTTGTTGGGGTAGGCAAAGAAATCGTTTTCACCCGCAAAAACAAAGCTCGATGTGAGGTGTTGCAGTGGCAAAAATACATCATGGGGTTTCTTCACTTCGTATACCTCTTTGGGGTTGTAAGTGATGTTTTTCCCTTGCTTATACCTGAGGTTCGTATTCACGTTTTTATCACCCACAATTTTGATTGGGTCTTTCACTCTGATGCTTCCGTGGTCTGTGGTAACAATGACTTTACAGGGTTTATCGGCCAGCCATTGCAGTGCTTCCCAAAGCGGTGAGTGCTTGAACCAGGTTGCCATCACGTTGCGATAGGCGGCTTCGTCTTCGGCCAATTCCCTCACGATGTGAATGTCGGTCCGGGCATGAGAAAATGAATCCACGAAATTGTAAACCACCACGTTGAGCTTATTTTTCATCATGTTTGGCACTTGTTCAACAAGGTTTTTTCCCGCTTCTAAATTGGTAATTTTGGTATAGCTAAATTTCACGTCGCGACGTAATCGTTGGAGTAAATCTTCCAAGAAGTCCTTTTCGAACATGTTTTTGCCTCCCTCGTCTTCATCGTTGCTCCATTTTGTAGGGAAGCGCTTTTCAATTTCTAGAGGCAGCAAACCACTGAAAATACTGTTTCTGCAATATTGGGTAGTGGTTGGCAAAATACTCATATACATATCGTCGTTTTCAAGGCGATATCGTTCTTGCATCACTTCGGAAATTGCCCGCCATTGATCGAACCGTAAATTGTCCATCAAAATCATAAACACCGGAACGTTGCCATCTAAATGCGGATTCACGGCACGTCTAAAGAGGTTGTGACTCATGGTTGGACCATCATCGCCGGTTTGTTTGAGTAGTCCTTGGTAATTGTCTTTTATGAATTTTGTAAAGTTGCGATTGGCATCTGATTTCTGGGTTTCAAGGATTTCTTTCATGCTGTCTTCACCGGCGCTATCCAATTCTATTTCCCAGTATACCAGCTTTTTATATACGTCTTTCCATTCGTTAAAGTTCAGTTTGTCGCTCACGGTCATGCCGATTTGCATAAACTCTTTGCGATATCCCAATGAGGTTTTTTCGCTTACCAAACGACGTTCATCGAGGTTCTTTTTGAGGGCAAGTAGGATTTGGTTGGGGTGTACGGGTTTGATTAAATAATCGGCGATTTTGGCACCGATTGCCTCTTCCATGATTTGCTCTTCCTCGTTTTTGGTGATCATAATAATGGGGAGGTTGGGCTTAAGCTGCTTGATTTGCGCCAACGCTTCCAATCCATTGATTCCAGGCATGTTTTCATCCAAAAATACCAGGTCGTATTCGTTCTTTTTCACCGCATCAACTGCGTCTCTTCCGCTACTAACTGTGCTCATCTCATACCCCTTGCCTTCAAGGAATAGGATATGCGGTTTCAGAAGATCAATTTCGTCGTCTGCCCAGAGAATTTTTGGTTTGCTCATACTTGTTGCATTACAACGCTCAATTGCCAAAATTCGTGCCACAACGCTGGTTTTTTTGAACGAACTTTGATGTACTTTTATCGGATGAGTTCACACCACATTGTACGCGACAACCAGGAACCGGCATTGATTATCGCCAATGGAGCGGATTGCAGCGATGCTTTGTTGCAGCAGTTGATGGAGTGGTCGCCCTACGTTTTGGCCTTGGATGGTGCGGTTCACCGTTTGCTTGAGAGAAATATTCGATTTGATGCGTGGCTGGGTGATTTTGATTCCGGGGCAAACGCAGATGAATTGGCAATAGCAAAAATGGGCGATGTGCAGCGCATTTGGGCGGAGGATCAAGATAAAACGGACCTTCAAAAGGGCATTGAATTTTTGATTACAAAAGGACATAAAGCGGCAAATATTATTTGGGGTACGGGTAAACGGGCCGATCATACCATCAATAACATGGCTACTTTATGGCGATATCATGATCAGATTACATTGAGTATTTTAGACGATCATTCTAGGGTGTATCCATTGGCTAAGCAGTTTAAGAAGTGGTACCCTGCGGGGACGCAAATCAGTTTGATTCCGGTGGGTTTTGCATCGGGTATCGCATCAAAAAATTTAGTCTTTCCGTTGCTGGATCGTACGTTGGAGTTGCCGCATAGCACAGGAAGTTCTAACGAAGTGAAGGTGGATGGTTTTGTGGAAATTTCTTATTCAGACGGACATCTATTGTTGATGGAGTGTTTTGATTGACCCCTTATCTTTGTTTTCTATGAAAGTGATTTCCTATAATGTGAATGGCATTCGCAGCGCGATGAGCAAGGGTTTGGTGGATTATTTGGCTGAGCAAAACGCCGATATCGTCTGTTTTCAAGAGTTAAAAGCGTTGCCAGAGCAAATCGATGAGGAGCCTTTGAAGGCCTTGGGCTATGAGTGTTATTGGTTTTCTGCGCAGAAAAAAGGTTACAGTGGGGTCGGGATTTTGACTAAGCAAACACCGTTGCACGTGGAGTATGGCTGCGGCAATGATTTATACGATTTTGAGGGTAGGGTGATTCGCTGCGATTTTGCTTGGGGCTCTGTAATAAGCGCTTATTTCCCTAGTGGTACTTCGGGAGATGAACGACAGGACATAAAGATGAATTTCTTACATTTCTTCTTTGACTATGCCCAGAAAATTCGAACGATGGTGGGGGAATTGATCGTTTGTGGGGATTACAATATTTGTCATAGAGCCATCGATATTCACGATCCGGTGAGTAATAAGAACAGTACGGGATTTTTACCTGAGGAGAGGGCGTGGATGGATCAATGGTTTGAATCGGGTTATACCGATACCTTGCGAACTTTGAAGCCGGAGCCTGATCAATACACTTGGTGGAGTTTTAGGGCCAATGCGAGGGCCAACAACAAGGGCTGGCGTATCGACTATGTAAGTGCATCGCCCAAACTAGCAGGACAATTATCGTCGGCCGGCATTGATGATTTCGCCAAACACTCCGATCACTGTCCTACTTGGGCTGAGTTTACAATTACTTCGTAATTTCTTTGATCGTGCCTTGAGGCGTAATAATCAGCAAATCGGTTTGCTTGATGGTCTCGGTCTTGGTCTGAATGGGCACATGAATTTTGTATCTCACATCCACATTATAGACAAATTGAATACTCGGCGTTAGTGGTGAAGGGTTGATAACCGCATCAAATCCATCGGTGGAAACTTGATTGTAAAACATGGTAGTTCTTTGGGTTGATAATGGCTGGGCAACTCCCGATTTGCTCGGATCCGTGCTTTCATCCGCTTCCAAGGTGCTAACGGCCAGCGGTTGGTAAGGCCTGTATTCGTCGATGGGAAAATATTGGTGGCGTTGCTCCTGCACCGTCCTGAAATTGGTATCCAATGCGATGCCCATTTGCTTGTACGTTTTGAGTTTCTGATTTAGGATTTGGACTGCTTTGTTTTTTAATATTTGATTGGCAGCTTCCGTAGAATCGAAGAAATACTCCACTTTGATAAGGTCGTAAATTTCGCATTGGGCTGCGAGGGTGAAAAGGGCATCTAGCTGCGCCGCATTTTTATATCGAACGTGCAGGTTTTTCTGCATTTCAAATCCTTTGGGTACCTGGGTATAATTCTTTCCAAATGTCTTTCTCTCCTTTTCAAAGATGGGAACCAAGGCAATCATATCGGTGTAGAAATCCTCTTTTTTTAGTCCGATGCTCTGGCTCTGTTGAATTAACTTGGCTACACGCTTGCTCATCAAACTGTCTATGTCTTGTACTTTTTTTCCGGCTTGATTTAAATGAAATATGGCCATGTAACTGCTCGGCGAAGCATTGTACAATACATGAACCCGAACCAAGAAATCGCTCCCATCGAAATAACTACTTTGGTTGTTTTGGACCTGATTTAGCAGTAAATCACCTTGGGATGTTTCCATTCCGGCTTGGTAATATTGGGCGTTGCTATTCGCCATTTTGCGTTTATTTTTCATGTCCGCGTTGCTTGCAATTCTACTTTCTGCGAGATATCCATCGTCGGATCTTCCTGCTGCGGTTGGGGCCGACATTGATTCAGAGCGATAATATCCACTATTTTTAAAACGATTGTTGTCGTTCCAGGTTTCATTGCCCGTAGCTTGTGCTCTTAATGTGGGCGTGAGGGCCATCGAATACAGGCCTAGAAGGAGGTATAAAGTGTGTTTTTTCATAAGATTCGGGGCATTAATACCGCAAATGCCTAAAAGGTAAATGGGTTGGAATTAAAACGAAAAAATCGTTCAATTCTTCTTTAATACGAGAAGTTGAATTTTGACGTAATAGAGTGTAATCCCTTGTCTTTTTTGGATTTACGGATATTGAAGCGTTCCGAAATCCCCTGAAATGGTGAGATTGTTCGACGAACTTGCCTCAACCCTTCCAACGATTTGCGCATCGATGTTGAACGATTTGGCAATCTCGATCATCTGTTCAGCCGCATTGGCATCGGTATAAACTTCTAGGCGATGGCCCATATTGAAGACCTGAAACATTTCCTTCCAATCGGTGCCACTCTCGTCTTTGATCAATTGGAACAATGGAGGAATGGGCAATAGGTTATCCTTGATTACATGTACGTTTTGGGTAAAATGCAACACTTTGGTCTGACCGCCGCCGCTGCAATGCACCATCCCTTTGATTGCGGGTTTGCAAGCATCGAATATCGCTTTTACGAGCGGGGCATAGGTTCGGGTCGCCGATAAAACCAACTTTCCGGCATCCAAGGGTGAGCCTTCCACCGCATCAGTTAAACGTTTACTTCCGCAGTACACCACATCGCTGGGCAAATTATGGTCGTAACTTTCGGGATATTGTTCGCGGTAATGGCTGGAGAAAACATCGTGTCGTGCGCTGGTGAGACCGTTGGAACCCATTCCGCCGTTGTATTGGCTTTCGTAGGTGGCTTGACCATAACTGGCAAAACCCACGATTACTTGGCCTGCAGTGATATTTGCATTGTCGATGATATCGCTTCGCTTCGCCTTGGCGATCAACGTTGAATCTACAATTACGGTGCGCACCAAATCGCCAACATCGGCAGTTTCGCCACCAGTGGTATGGATTTCGATACCGTGTTCACGCATCGTTTCGCAGAATTTTTCGGTGCCTTCGATGAGGGCTTTGATGACTTCGCCAGGGACGAGATTTTTGTTTCTTCCGATGGTAGACGAAAGCATGAATGGACCGGTTACGCCTGCGCAGAGCAGATCATCGGTATTCATGACAATCGCGTCTTGGGCAATGCCTTCCCATACGGAGAGGTCGCCCGTTTCACGCCAATATAGGTAGGCGAGGCTGCTTTTGGTACCTGCGCCATCGGCGTGCATGATGTAACAATCATCGGGGTTATTGCTCAACACATCGGGTACCACTTTGCAGAAAGCCTTGGGAAATAAACCTTTACTAACTTGGCTGATGGCATTGTGAACGTCTTCTTTTTGTGAGGAGACCCCGCGTTGGGCATATTTGTTAACCATATTGCAAAGGTACATCGAAAAAACAGGGATAAAAAAGTGCTAGGTTTGTAGTAGAAATGGAAAACAGCAGACCTTTGATTTTGATCAGCAACGACGATGGCATTACGGCCCCTGGCATTGCGGCGTTGATAGATGTGGCCAAGCAGTTGGGCGATGTGATTGTGGTGGCGCCGGATAAGCCCCAGAGTGCGATGGGACATGCGATCACGATAAACCATCCGATCCGGATCACCGAAGTGGATATTCACGCTGGGGTAAAGGCCTATCAGTGCACAGGCACACCGGTGGATTGTGTGAAAATTGCGATCGATAAGTTGTTGCCCCGCAAGCCCGATTTGATGGTTTCAGGGGTGAATCATGGAAGCAATTCCAGCATCAATGTGATTTATTCGGGGACGATGAGTGCCGCGGTGGAAGCGTCGATTGATGGGATGAAGGCCATTGGTTTTTCTCTTTGCGATTACAGTTGGCATGCCAATTTTGAGGTGGTGAAGCCCTACATCAAAACGATCATGGAGTCTGTATTGGCGAACGATTTGCCTTATGGTACATTGTTGAATGTGAACATGCCGGTGCCAGAGGATGGCCCAATCAAAGGCATCAAGGTTTGCAGGCAGGCCCAAGCGAAATGGAAGGAATCTTTTGATCAGCGGAAGGATCCTTTTGGTCGGGATTATTATTGGATGACGGGCAATTTCATTAATATGGACCACGGACAAGATACGGATGAGTGGGCGTTGAAGAACGGTTATGTTTCGGTGGTGCCTACGATGTTTGATTTAACAGATCACCAACGAATGGCGCAGTTGAATCAGTGGGGTTTGGATGGGTTTCAGGTTTAAATAATACAAAATAGCATGAAAGTAAATTGGGGACAAACCTTGTTTGGGTTGATTTTGGGTAGCATAACGCCGTTGGGATTGGGTATGTTGATTGCCATGCCGCATGGGGTGAGCCCGGATACGTTTTTATGGGCGTTTACCCATTTTGAATGGTATTTCAATAGCTTTTTT
>CAJBVU010000175.1 GCA_903959115.1 uncultured Bacteroidota bacterium | reverse complement strand
GGATAATCACTCCAAATTTCTTCAATACTCTCATATGGCTCCCCGTCATCTTCCAACTCCTGAAGGTTTTCCATAACCTCCAAAGGAGCTCCAGAACGGATTGCATAATCAATCAACTCATCTTTGGTGGCTGGCCATGGCGCATCGTCCAAATATCCAACCAATTCCAGTGTCCAATACATAAATTCTTACTTACCGCGAAAATAGATTTTTGATTCAGAAAAACAACATGAAATTTGTAAGAAAATCATGCACCACGACTGGCAAGACCAAATTCATCAATATTGTGAGCAAATGAGCTCCCCTGAATCCCCTTTTTTACAGGCAATCAATGATTTCACATGGAAAAAAATGATTAACCCTAGGATGCTTTCTGGACACCTACAAGGTCAATTATTGTTGTCACTGGTAGCCCTAAAACAACCCCAATGCATACTCGAAATTGGTACGTTTACCGGATACGCCACAGCCTGCCTGCTGCAAAACCTTCCAAAATCGAGCGAAATTCACAGCATAGAAGCCGATCCCGAAATCGCCCATAAAACACATTCCTTTTGGAATCAAAATTACCCAAACCACCCCGTTCAATGGCATATAGGGGAGGCACTTTCCATCATCCCATCGCTGAATATCCAGCCCGATTTTATTTTTGTTGACGCCGATAAATCAAATTACCCCGCCTACCTCAACCTCTGTTTGCCCTTATTGAGCATAGGCGGTGTAATGTTATTCGATAATACCCTTTGGAGTAAGCGCGTGATAAATGAAACCGATCTTCAAAACGATAAGGATACTCAAAACATGCATGCGTTTAACCAATACCTAAAAAGTCATGATAACCTGCAAATCACATTGTTGCCAATCCGCGACGGATTAACACTCGTACAAAAATTGAATTAACCCCGCATTGAATCCAACATCTCGTTGAATTTTTCATAATCCACGCTCACATTCGCAAACAAATCATTCATTCTCGATTTCATCACAGGTTCGATATCTAACAACAGCGACATCCCCTTTTCTGTAATAATAATCTTCATCTTCCTGCGATTCTCTTTGTCGATGGCGCGATTTATCAAACCCATCAGCAACAATCGATCACACAAACGTGTGATATCCGGATTCTTATCCAACATCACCTCCTTTATTTCCGTTGGATTTACACAAGACGGGTACATCCCTCGCAAAATTCGCAACACATTATATTGCTGATGCGTAATGTCGAATGATTTAAAAACATCGCGAAATTCTCCATGAAGCCAATTCGCTGTATACATGAGATTTACCGTAGCCTTATGCAATGGCGAATCAAATTTCTTTTGCTTTATGGCATCTTCAAGTTTCACGTAATTGCAAATTAATGACTTAACAACCAAATTCGGTTATGATTTCGCAAATTACTTGCTTCTAAAATTAGCGCTTACCTTTGCAGCGTGAGTACCCCATTTCAAAATACACTAGACTTCGCCAAGGAAATGGATCAAAATGATTCATTGAGCGACTTCCGAAATCAATTCTATTTCCCAACCAACGAAAACAATGAGACAAGCATTTATTTCTGTGGAAATTCACTCGGACTTCAACCCAAATCAGCCAAGCAAGCCATTGTTAATGAATTAGAAGATTGGGCCAAATGGGGTGTTGAAGGACATTTCCACGGTCGAAAACCCTGGTTTCACTATCATAAATTTCTTACGGAATATACAGCAGAAATTGCCGGTGCACTGCCCCATGAAGTGGTTGTAATGAACCAACTCACAGTAAACTTACACCTGTTGATGTTTAGTTTTTACCGACCCACTTTTGCAACCGATGCAGATGGCAATTACAAACCCCTTCGTTATAAAATTTTGATGGAAGCAGGCGCATTTCCTAGCGATATGTACGCCGTGCAAAGTCAAGTAGAATCGTATGGACTAGATTATAACGACGCTGTGATTGAACTCTCGCCAAGAGAAGGTGAAAACACCCTTAGACATAACGATATTATGAATACCATCTCTGAATTAGGGGATCAACTCTGCCTAACATTTTTTAGTGGTGTTCAATATTATACCGGTCAACTTTTCAATATTCCAGAAATTACCAAAGCCGCGCACAAAGTGGGCGCAATGGCCGGGTTCGACCTAGCTCACACTGCCGGGAACATAGATTTGAAACTTCACGATTGGGATGTTGATTTTGCCGCTTGGTGCTCGTATAAATATCTAAACAGCGGCCCTGGCAATGTTTCAGGGGTTTTCATTCACGGACGACATGGATTAAATCCAAAAACACCTCGTCTTTCTGGCTGGTGGGGTCATAAAGAAGATGTACGCTTTCAAATGAAAAAGGGATATATCCCTGAACCTGGAGCAGCCGGTTGGCAAATGAGCAACGCCCCGGTATTTGGAATGGCCATCCATTTAGCAAGCTTAGAATTATTCCATCAGGCAGGAATATCTAATCTACGGAACAAAAGTAAAAACCTAACTTCTTTTCTATCTTTTGTATTAGAAGAAGCAAAGAATGTCAATCCACTTTTACAGTTCCAAATTATCACACCCAAAGATCCCAACGAGAGGGGTGCTCAGTTGAGTTTACTCACCAACCAAGATGGGAAAGCACTTTTCGATTTTCTTGCAAAGGCCAATATTATTGTGGACTGGAGAGAACCCAACGTCATTAGGATAGCACCTGCACCCATCTACAATTCATACGAAGACGTCTTTTTGTTGGGGCAAGCATTCCAGAACTTTAGGACTTCTCTTTAAACGACTCCCAGTGGATGCTGTTGTCGATCCCTAAAATTCGCCTAATCTTAGACCTAACATTGTGTATATATTGAGGGGTAACTCCAACAATTGCCGCGATGTCTTTTGATTTGTAACCGTCCACACTCAATATGAATATCCGTTTCTCTGTTAGACTCAAGGTTTTCAAAGCTGGATAATGGTCAAAAATATCGCCTTGCTCTTTAATCTTTGAATCTGCAAGCTGTGGTCTTGTGGTATTTTCAACCCTACTCATCGCTTCTAAATCTCTTCGGATTGAGTCAAGTTCTTGCGGATTATCAGTTTTGATAGATTTGAGTTTCTTACTAATTTCCATACTCTTGGAGAGCACCAATCCGCTCATATGAATAATCCGTTCATTCATCTCTTTTTCCTTTTGAATGTGCGATTTTTCCTCTCGCTGGACAGATAATTGATAATTTGCCAAAGCCAACTCACGCTGTTTAATCCGCTGTTTCATCCAAAAGAACAAAGCGGTAAGTATAAGGATTAATCCAAGAGAGGCGAACAGGCCATAAGTGTAATTGGAAATTTTCTTTCTGTTAGACAACTCCAATTGATATTCCAACTGAGAATTCTTCAACACCTCCAATTCCTTCTTTGCCGTAAAATCTGCCTTGGTTATGGAATCGTGAAATTTCAGGAATTCATTCTCAAATTCCATAGATTGATTGAGCGCTATGTATGCCTTGTCAGGATCATCTTTCGACTTCAATATTTTAGCCATTAAACGATAGTGGTTTCCATTGGCTCGCGGATTCTCTTTAAACTGAAGCTTAAGCCTGTCATGCCAAAGAGTTAAACTATCCAAATCAAATAAATCCGGATTTTCCATAACAGAATATTCCATAGACTCATTAATCCCCAAAATTGCCTTAAAATAATTATCTGTAATCCATGGTAAATGCGACTTTATCATTGCAGTAACCTTAGACGCATCAACCTGCATTTGCTGCTTTATTCTACAGCCCAAAAACTCTATTCTAAATTCCGGTAAGATAGTAGAATCAGGCATTGAGCTCAATAAAGCGGCGCTTTGATCCCACCTACAGAGTGATATATTAATGTGTAACTTAGTAATATTCAACACCCCGCGCGCATAGGCGTCCTTTGTAGATTCTATGATTGCCTCATTTTTCTTCCAAAATTCATCCGCACCCTTGAAATTCTTTTCTGCAAGCTTCAACGACAAAATATTATTTATCAGAACCGCTGGCATTGGTTCATCCTTTGGAAAGTTGTCATACACTTCCAAAAAACACTTGGACGCGGCTCCATGTAAAGATTGGTAAAAATATATTGTACTTAAATTATTTAACAGCATAATTCTAACATGAACATCATTAAATTTCGTTGCCTCGGCCAAACCCTTATTGATCAATTCTTTAGCTGCACGAAATTCTCGCTTTCCCATCAAATGGACCGACTTCAAATGATAATAATAGGATTTGTCTGAACCCACTGGTAGCAAACTCTCCGCTTCGTCTAAATAGTACTGAACTGAATCGGACTCCCCTCGTTCATCGCACTCAAAACCATGAGTGATTAATAATAACGACTTACCATAGGAATCATCGTTTGATTTTACACGGTTATCTATATATCTCCGCAATTTTTTAAACTCCAACTGTTCATTGGATTGAAAAATCGACAATTTATCGATGGCTATTTTCAAATACTCATCTTCGCTCATCTTATCTAAGATAGATATCACAGAATCTGCAGTACTTATAGAATTAATACTTGGGCCCGATTTGGTGCTAATTCCAATGAAATTAACCCATCCAAATGTCATTAATACCAAGACTAACAGGCCAATTGCTATCTTTTTATTTGCCCTAATGTATTTTATAATATCGCTCATTTTTTAAACTTCTACAATATTAACATTCTTTCCACAAAAAATCG
>CAJBVU010000174.1 GCA_903959115.1 uncultured Bacteroidota bacterium | reverse complement strand
CTTGGACCTCTGTTGTCAGGGCGCGGACCGCGGTTGTCTGGACGTCTGTCGTTGCCACCCTTACGTCGATCTCCATTGCGCTGATCTCCTTTTTCAGGACCTCTTTTCTTCAATGCAAACTCATCGTCCGATAACAATTCCGAATTGCCAATAAAGTCATTATTGCGGTCTTCCATCGTGGTACCCACTTTTTCCAATACCGCACTCGCTGGCGCCAAATCTTGCAACGCAGCCGATTGTTTGCCGTTCTTATTCTCCTCCATCACCTCGTTCACCTTGTCAACTGGCAAAGCAACCCAAGTCTGATTGTCATCATAAGAGAACCACATCAACTTCTTTAAAATATCGGTTTTGCGCGCATAGGCCATCCCGTTGATTGTATCCAATCGAACGATTTTAGCTTTTGGAAACGCATCCGTAGCTTCAACATATTGATCCAATTCGTAATTCAAACAGCACTTCAAACGACCACACTGTCCGGCCAATTTTTCCATGTTGATGCTCAAATTTTGAACCCTCGCCGCGCCGGTATTTACTTGCTTGTAATCCGTTAACCACGTACTGCAACAAAGCTCCCTACCACAAACGCCCGTACCACCCAATCGAGAAGCTTCCTCCCGATAGGAAATATGTCGCATTTCAATTTTTACCTTAAACTCATCAGCATATCGCTTGATCAATTCACGGAAATCCACCCGTGTTTCAGCCGTGTAGAAAAAAATCGCCTTTCTACCGTCGCCCTGAATCTCAATGTCGGAAATCTTCATCTGAAGATTCAATGAAAACGCAATCGTCCGCGCCCGCTCCAAAGTTTGATCCTCTTTGCTCTTGGCTTCCTCCCTACGCTCCATATCTCGTTCACTAGCCACCCTCTGAATGCCACGCATCTCATCGGAATCCTCGCGAACTCTATATTTTTTCAATTGCAAACGAACGATTTCGCCCGTTGCCGATACAGTTCCAATATCAAAACCAATGCTGCTGTCAACACATACGTAATCGCCTGTAAATAGGTCCAAATTGTTCGTGTTTCTAAAGAACTCTTTGCGAGAACCTTTGAATCGAACTTCTACCACATTAAAAGGTTTATAGCCCGTAGGCAGGTCCATGTCCTTGAACCAATCGTATACATTCAACGCATTGCAGCCACTGGTCCCACAAGTGCCGTTGCTCTTACACCCGCCCGGGGTGCCGCCAGCCTTGGTTCCACAAGAAGTACATGCCATATTATTTTTTCTTAAAGTTGAATTCGTACAAAGTTAATCATTTATCACCACGGCCGACTATTTGCCAATCCGTCCAAAAACCCACAGCTTTTGACCCATAAAATTGACACACATGCCCACAGCTGTTGCTGTTAAAACAGCAAATAATTTATCAATCTTCACCGCAAACAATTGCTTAATCCCGCCCATTGTATTGGCCCCAAGATCACCCACGGCAGGAAATACCATATTCAATTGTAACTCCCAATTTGGCAATGATGCCAACATGATTTCGTTGGTGCCCACATTAATTCCTCCACTCAAAGCATACAACATCAAATATTTCTTTAATGTCTCATTCCTTGATTTATCACCACCCTCCAACTTCTTGCTTTCCCAAGTCCAATATTTGTTCAGCTTGTAGTTTACCAATGTGGCAACCATAATACCCGCCGCCTTTGCAAAGTAAGTGGGCATGAACTGGCTCATCCCGTAATACACCGACATATCCACCAAAAAACTGATCCCCCCAACAATACCAAATTTGGTGAATGCGATAAATGTTTTGGATGAAATCACTGGTCTATTGAGTTAGTGTTGAATTTTCAAAGTTACAATCCGCACCCAACTTTATTGATATGTTTTCTTCGTCATGTCCCACCGGTACATCGAAAACAATTGGAAAATCACAATCCACTAGCAATTCTGTTATCATCGTCTTAACCGACCTTCCAAAAGGAACCGCATTGTCGTTCATGTCAATCATACTGCCCACCAACAACCCTTTTATCCCATCAAAAAGACCTGCCAATTTTAATGAAAATAACATCCTATCAATGTGATAGTAATATTCATCCAAATCCTCAATGAATAAAACTTTGCCTGCGGTATTGGGCTGAACAGGAGTCCCGAGCGACGCATACAACAAGCTCAAATTGCCCCCCACCAACTCGCCGGTGAATGGCTTTGAACGAACCACATCGCTGTTCGATAAATCCAACGATACACCACCCCCCCTCAAGGTCTTTGCCAGGTGAGAAATGTTTTGATTGATATGCCCATGCGTTAAATTCCACTGCGTTGCCACCGGTCCATGAATGCTCTGAAAATTGGCTTTCGCAAACAAAAGATGCAGCCAAGTAATATCGCTAAATCCAACCAGCCACTTGGCCGGCGACTGTTTTAGTAAATTCAATAAACCCTCAATTCCCCCCATCGCATCGCACAATTCCTCCGCCTTCGATACCGTCCTAACGCATCCATATCCGCCCCTGGCCGTAAAAATGGCTTTGGCCGTAGGGTGGGTAATCGCCCAAATTACATCTTCTGCCCGATGTTGATCGCTCCCCGCAAATTGATGCTCCACCTCAAACAAATTGGGTGCATATTCTAACAGCCAACCTTGCGCTGAAACCCAACGAGAAAAAGCTGCCACATCGCTTTCTGTCACACTCCGAGAAGGCGCAATCAGCAAAACAGTATCGCCAGGAATTAGATATGCTGGTTGGTTTCTCAAGGTTTACGCATCAATAATATGGCTTGTGCTACCGTTGTCGCCATTTCTAAATTCCTACTGTCTGTATAATATTCCATGTACGGAAAAGTCTTTGCCACTTTGCTCAAATCTACCTGGCCCATCTTCGCGTTTGCATTCTCTTTCGATTCAAAGTCAGAGGCAATGCACTGTTTTCGATTCAGCATCAACGACTTAAACTGCAACCACGACTTAGAGGTTAATCCCGGCTCTGCATTTACTGTGGCCTTTAGATATGTTGCCGCGGGTAGGGTTAAGGTTGTGAACATTTGTTTGTCCGATGCGTTTCCTCCAGTATTTGATTCTGCCATTTTGCGAACAAGGTGCTTATTTCCACCAATTGGTATGCCGATAAACACTTCCTGAGTTCCTTCGCTTGGCATATTTCGATACACCAAAGTGAGGCCGCCTTCCATACTTACTTTACGAGAAACTATTTCCGCCACAATCAAAGTTGCATTGGTTTTGATTGCTTCCCGAATCCCTTTCACTGGCAACTGATGCCATACACCCAACAATGTAGTTTCCGCTCGTTTCGTTTCCATCACCACTATCCCCGAGTCCGATCCACGCAAGGGTTCTCCCACTTTGGGTATACTATCATTTATAGCGGCCATACTGTCTTTGGACGATTCCGTATCCACTTGCTTCTTTCCATTACACGCAGAAAATGTGAAAACGAAAGCCAGCGCCACCCATAACGTTTGTTTTTTGTGTAAAATCATCACGGCAAAGTACACGATTTTTTGCGGATTTTAATGTAGGTTTGTACTGTGAAATTCGTTGCCGAGATTGAAATCTTACCATTAAAGGGATTGTTGGATCCCCAAGGAAAAGCTGTTGCCAATGGCCTGCCAAAAATTGGTTTAAACAACGCATCCAATGTACGCATTGGAAAATTTATCACCATGGATTTGGACGCCAATACCGCAGAAGAGGCTCATGAAATGGCTGAATTGGCTTGTAAAAAATTGTTGGCCAACCTCATCATGGAGGGCTATAACATACGCATCACGCAATAAAGCATGATTGTTTACAACGTAACTTGTAATGTGGGAAGTCATATGGCCGAAGAATGGCTAATATGGATGCAGCAGGAGCATATTCCTGAGGTGATGCAAACCGGCTGCTTTACAGAGTGCAAGATCCTAAAATTACTTACCGAAGCAGGCGACAATGAAGGGATTAATTATGCCATTCAGTATACTGCCAATTCCATAGAAAATTACAATCAATACAAGGATCAATTTGGTCCGATGCTACAAGCAAAAACGAAGGAAAAGTATGGCGACACCGTGTTGGCATATCGCAGCTTGTTGGAAGTAATCATGTAATCATGAGTCAGACCAGGGCGTTAACGATTCAGGAAGCGCTACTCAGACGTAACGAGTTTATTTGGGTTGATGTACGAAGTGAGTCGGAATTTGAACGAGCCCACATTCCAAATGCCATCAATGTACCGATACTTTGCGATGAAGATCGCGCGGCCGTAGGCCGCGCTTACAAGCATGAAGGCCGCGAAGCGGCCGTCATGCTTGGCCTCTCCCTCACCGGACCGAAATTCGCATCCATCTATCAACAACTGATGGAAATTCAACTCAACCACCAAAAAAAACTCCTGTTCTACTGCTGGAGAGGCGGACTTCGTAGTCAAATTGCCTCAACCATCACCCAATGGAGCGGTCACCCCGTTTTTATCATAAAAGATGGCTATAAATCCTACCGGAACTGGGTTCTCCAAACCCTAAAAACACCCCTAAACATCGTTTTAATCGCCGGTCATACAGGCTCGGGAAAAACAGAGCTCCTTCAATTGCTGCAAAACAATGGTAAAGCCATCATCGACCTAGAAAAAAGAGCCAATCATAAAGGTAGTGCCCTCGGAGGCGTTGGAATGCCCGCCCAGCCTAGAAATGAAATGTTCGAAAACCTCGTCGCCATCGATTACCTGCAATTTCATGAAAACCAAACCGTTTACATAGAAAACGAAAGTAGAACAGTAGGCCAATGTGCCGTGCCCGAAGGACTCTGGAAGCAAATGCAAGAAGCCCCAAGTCTCGAAATTCATGTCGATACCCAAACAAGAATTAATCGCATCATCAACGAATACGCCGGCCTGCCCAAAGAACAGCTCATCGCCCAAACCCAAAAACTTAGAAAACGACTTGGTGGCCAACATGAGCAAGCCGCCGTTGAAGCGCTAGAAGCAAATGATTTCAAAACGTGGGTGGAAATACTTTTGGTCTATTATGATAAATCATACCAGCACTTCGTAAACAAAAACAACACAAAAATCACGTCAATTGCTTGGGATTGGAACCAAATCGAATCTTCATTGTTAACTCTTCTCAATACTCAAAAAAATGAATCTTAATAACCGCATCGCCATCGTTACTGGAGCCAACAAAGGAATTGGCCTCGAGTGTGTAAACCAATTGTTAGCAAAAGGCGCCACCGTTTATGGTCTATGCAGATCCGGTTGCACAACCCAACACGATAACTACCATTGCCTTATCGCCGATGTTAGAAACCACGAATCCCTTCAAACCGCTTTCGACAAAGTCCTCACCGCACACGGCAAAATTGATATACTCATCAACAACGCAGGACTAGGTTATTTTGGATTTTGCGAAGAAATTAGCCTCGATCAGTGGCAAGAAATGTTCGATACAAATGTCACCGGACTCTTTTACGCCACCCGATTGGCACTGCCTTCCATGAAAAAACAAGGTCTTGGACATATCATCAATATTTCATCCATCGCCGGTCTTGAAGGCTACCAACAAGTGAGCGGTTACTGCGCTACCAAATTTGCCGTAAGAGGTTTTAGCGATGCCTTATATAAGGAAGTTCGCGATTTTGGAGTGAAAGTTACATGCATCTATCCTGGCTCAGTAAAAACTGATTTCTTTAGACATAGTGAGAATATTCAACCGCACGACAATATGCTGATGCCCCAAGATGTGGCTTCGCAAATCGTTTATTGCCTAGAATCGCCAGACAATTTCCATAACGTAAACTTGGAAATCAGACCCCTTAAACCACGCGGATAAGCCCGCTCATCTCCTGCGCCAATTTCTTGGCCTCGATGGCCGCCGCCTCTGCATAATCCTCCCCTTCAGAAGCATACAAAATGCCTCTGGAGGAATTCACCAGTAATCCTACCTCCTTATTCGCAGCCGCTTCGGTAATGTCGGCCAAACTCCCCCCTTGCGCACCAACACCAGGCACCAACAAAAAGTGGTTCGGAATCATCTTGCGGATTTCACCTACCATTTCGGCACGCGTTGCACCCACAACAAACATCAAATTCTCTTCACTGCCCCACTTACAAACCGTCTCAATAACGCGTTCATATAGCTTCATGCCTTCATATTCACCCAACTGAAAATCGGCATGACCTGCATTGCTTGTGAGCGCCAAACAGATCACCCACTTGTCTTTGAACTCCAAGAACGGACGCAAACTGTCTTCACCCATATAAGGTGCTACAGTAATTGCATCAAAAGGTAGCGTCTCAAAAAACGCCTTCGCATACATGCTACTTGTATTGCCAATGTCACCCCTTTTTGCGTCCGCAATTTTCAAAGTATCACTCGGTAAATACTGCAAGGTTTCTTCCATCCATTCCCATCCAGCCTTGCCATATTGCTCGTAAAAAGCGGTATTCACTTTATAGGCCACACTATGCGCTTTTGTGGCGTCTATAATGTCGCGATTAAACTGCATCAATCCCTTACCATTGCGCTCCAAGCCCCTTGGGAGTTTCTCAATTTGGGTGTCCAATCCGGTACATAAATAGGAGCGTTTTGATAAGATTTCTTGTACGAGTTTCTGCTTGTTCACGATGTTGCAAATTAAACATATTGCCTCGGCAAGTTGATCATTTTCGCGTAGGTTTGTATAAAATGAGGGGAAATCTGAAAATATGGCTCGTGTTTGTCGCAATTTTCTATGCGATAATACCTGCAGCACTGGGACAATACGTCAAAATTGGCGATGGCTCCTTTGCAGGTACCTTGGGCGGACCGATGGTCGCTAGCACTACCAAAGACACACAGGTTTCTCGTTTTGCCTACATATTTCCAAAAGCTGAATTGGCAAACCTCTATCACAAAGACACCATCGAATCATGCGAGTTTTTTCATATCGCATCCATAGCTGCACCCAACAGTAGCACCTTGTGTAAAATTTGGATTCAAAACACTTCGCGTTCCGACTTTGGTGCAGGTAAACTTCACTTTCCAACCGAAACAAATAATAGCACCCTCGTCTTCAGCAATACCCCGGCCAGCTATATTGGTGCACTAGAAAAATTTTACAAAATCCCCTTCACCACTTCTAAGTATGGTTATGATTCTTTGAAGGGTGAAAACTTGGCCATCTTCGTAGAATATCAACAAATCAAAAAACAAACGTCAACCCTCCAATGGTATTTTGAAGGTCCAACCACAGTTACAAGCTATGCAGCCAATCAAGTAAAATACGGGATTTCAACCACCGGTTTTGATAGCCTTCCCAATAGCGCCAGTTACCACCCTACCATCATTTTGAATTTTCCCAAGTTTCAAAAGGACATTGCCATCATAAAAGTATACTCTCTCGGAAAACTCCCAATACCGCTTGGTAAACCAGACAGCGTACAAGTGCTCTTAAGAAATGTAGGCAAACAAACACTTTCTAATTACAACGTCTATACCCGCAGTAAAGGATTTAACACCCAAAAAGATAGCTTTAAAGTGTCGATTGCCCCCGGTGAAGAAGGTTTTTTTACGGTTCCCTCTCTCAATCCGGTAAATGCTGGACTTGATACCGTTTATGTTGAAAGCCACGACCCCAACAATTATAACAACAGCGGCGAATCATATCGATTGGGTAATGCAAATGTTTATAGTTATCGCGATGTAACGCAATCGCCAGCCCCTGGTGGAATTGGCTTCAACGGAACAAATGGGGATTTTGTTGCCAAATTTTTCTCCAATTCACCCAAAAACATCAATCAAATTACCGTAACCTTCGGAAGCGGTGGCGAGCCATTCAAAGTAGGAATATGGTCGCACGACAGCACGCGAAGAAGACCAGGAAAATTGATTTATCAAAGTGATTCCCTCACCAGTAAGTCCGGAAATTATATACTTGATCTAAAAAAACCCGTTCAAATTAAAGGCTCGTTTTATGTCGGCGTACGTCAGCTAGGAACCAACAATATTTCATTTGGCTATCAGATGGAAGAACCTGTTCGACCGCGCACCTTCTTTTATGCCGAACCCCTGGGCGATACAAACTGGGTGGATTTCTCCCCCGATGCACCCTATAAATTTCTGATAGAACCGCGATTACAAGCCGACATTGATATCGCTGCGATTTCTGCCGATTACCCTAAAGACAGTATAAACGCATATACCGTTGATAGTTTAGCACCTGAAGGCGTAGTTGGAAACATCGGCTTACAAAATGCAACAGACAGCTTCAATATTCGATGCGAAATCTGGTTCGGCAACACAAAACTCTATAACAAAACCATTCGAGATACGCTGAGTAGCGGACTCAAACGGAAATATACTTTCCCTAAGCGATTTATTCCCACCTCCTACGGTGAACATGTAGTAATGATTATCGTGAAAAGACCCGGCGACCAAGTGATAGACAATGATACCGCAACACGGAAATTCTATGTCGGCGTGAAAAAAGACGTGATGATTAATACCGTCTACGAGCCCAGCAATGGCAGTGGTTATAACTACAAGATCGACACCATGATGCCGATGGCAAACATCCAAAATGTCGGTTATGATAATTCTCCAACCTTTACCGTTCGATGTCGCATCTTTCAAAGAACCAAAGTTGTCTATAACCAAACACAATTATTATCCCTGCCAAAGTTCCAATCCAAAATCCTATTTTGGCCCACCTACAAATGCAGCGATACTGGGAAATTGCAAGTGGTTTTCACATCGGAAATGCTTGGCGATGCCTACAAGAAAAATGACACCCAAACTCGGACCATATATGTCAGAAAAATAGTGGATATCGGCGTAGATTCTCTAAGAAGCCCAGACGTGGACCAATTTTACTCTAAAAGCAAACCCATCGGTATTAAGTTCAAAGCCTATAACGATGGATTAATCCCCGCCTTCAGCGTACCATTTTATTGCAGTATTTACGAACCCAATGGCAAACGTGTCTATTACGATTCAACCAAATCTTATATTCAAGCATTGTATGCCCTGGAGCTATCAATGACAAAAAACTTTACGCCCACAAACCAAGGACTTCACAAAATTGTGATCCGCACAAAACAATACCTAGACCTATTCACAGACAACGATTCTTTGGTTAAGTTCTTTAGCGTGGGTAAACCCTATGATTTTCAAGCCATTCAAATTACAAATCCAAAACAAGGCGATGTGATGAGTTTTGGCAAGCCCTCCATATCACCCAAACTGCTACTAAAAAACAATGGTTATTTGAAATCTACAGGTCCTGTGACATGCGAAATTTACCAAAATGGAAATCGGATTTATTACGATGTCAAAAATTTCACCTTAGATACATTTAAGTCCGATACCGTGGTTTTTGCCCAAAGTTTCAGGCCAATGATTGCGGGCACATTTAATATGATCTGTTACTCAAATTTGAATTCAGATCTCGTGAAATCCAATGATACGGCTCGAATTTCCTTTTCCGCAGTAGTGGGAAAAGATGCTTACCCTTTTGCCGCAACACTTTCACCCGATACCAATCTATTTGATATGGTTGATTCCCTATTCACCGCGGCAATAACAGTAAAAAACCAAGGCATCGATTCCATCAGAAAAGTACTCGTAAAT
>CAJBVU010000173.1 GCA_903959115.1 uncultured Bacteroidota bacterium | reverse complement strand
GCACCGTCCCACATTATTTTTGATTGCCTGGCGTGGTTCTTGTGGGCCGGCGGGTTGCGCGGGCCCTCCCTATCCAATACACCATGACTCCGCGGATGATCTACATGGGCAAAAGCAGTATAACTGGAATGACAGCCGCCACAATTCACTTTGCCATCAGACGACAATCGCACATCGTAAAACAACTTCCGACCCAAAGCAACCATCTCGGGATCCATGGGGTTTTGCGAAAAATCGTATGCCGGCATCGGCCAGCCTTCACCCATCAACGATCGCTGAAACTTCGGATCCAACCCACCGCCAGAAAAGCCAATAATGGGCTCCCTCGCATCGCCTTGAAAAATTATACAACCCGTGATTGATGAAAATACAACCCCCGCGATGAGTCCTAAAAATCGACTATTGGTGAAACGTGACACTACTCGCAATAATACGACAATATTCGCGGGCAATGGGGCTAGGCGACATAACACCGAATTTTTTTTGATCCAAAATCTGCGCGATAAAAGGCATCAAATCCCACTGAGCAATCACCGAATTCGCTGTCGGATAAACCAAATAATCCGAAAGCATCGACTGGGCCTTTGTTGCGCCATCAAATCCACCCAAATGCAATTCTAGTGGATGTTCTATTCCGTTCACACGAATCGCGCCCTCCATCTTCCACTGCACATAACCCGTTTGCCATGTCCAATACATACCCCGCTGAGGATCCAACGCACCCGTTCCAACGCCTCCAACCTGTATCGCACTGTCGATGCCGAACAACAACGAAATGTTAAAATTTCCAGGACCAGACAAGGTTGGATACAAATTGATTTGATCCAAACTCGACGAATCCGATAAATCCAAAAGCCAAGCCTTTGACCCCGTTTTCCTCGCCGATTTTGACTGCGCCATGTTTTTATGCCTGCCACCAGACTTTTCAACGCCCGCCCCGCCATTCGCCGGAGGCAAGCTGACATACCAGCGCAACTTATCGATGCGAATACTCACCAAACTATCCGATTTCTGCCACTCACCCAACACAACCTTCGCATCGCCCAAGGTCACTTGGTGATGGATAGTAACCATCGATTGGCCACGAGCAACAACCGAAATCAAACTCAATAGAAAAAGAAGAAAATAGGCCGGTCGCGACAAAACAACTCTCATATACAAGTGCAAAATTACGGTGCCTCAGATTTGGAATCACCGTCCGGCTTGCCTTTCGGACCCCTGCCGCGAAACATCTTCGACAAATCCTTGGTTAACAATGCAAAATCCCCTTGCTGCTCCGGTTTACAAATCTTCTGAATATCCAAAAAATGCGCAAAATGAATCTGCTGAATATCGGCATGTAACACCCCAATTTGATTCACCAATGTATCTTTTCGCCCCTGCGAGATCCCCTCGGCAACGCCGACAAACAACGACGTTCTCAATCCCTGAATTTCCGATTCCTTTTCGCCAACCAATTTGCGGTGATTAACAATCAACGAATCGTATTTTGTCACTTGCGCTGCATCGAAATGCAAACGATCAATGATCTCATTTCTAGGTCCTCCACCCTGTCCATCGCGACCTCCATTGCCCTGCTTGTGACCACCACCAACGATCCAAAACGCCGATACCACAATCAGATTTAAAACCAATAAAACAATCACCAAACGCTGAAATCCTGTTTTCATATCAATACAATTGCTCTGTTGGACTAGAAAAATTCTTGGTTATATCCACTTTGGCTGACGAAAAACCACTTCGAACCGCCACTACTTCAATAAATAATATCAAAACCAAACCCACCGCAATCGACGTCCAAGAAACCCACCCAATCTGCTGCGGCACATCCTGCATCGCATCAACCTTCGCCTGAATTCTTGTAAACAAAAATGGGCTCGGACTTACACGACCGATGTGAGCACTAGGATGTAAAGGATCATTCATCTCCATACTTTTTGTATTAATGACACTTCCAAAATTAGTGTCAACTGGCACAATAGACGTCGGTTTTTTCATTTCCCCTCGTTTTTTAACTCTATTTTTAACAAATTCTTCTTCGCCCTCTGCAACAACGAATCCACCGCTTTCACCGACAAATTCATGATGGCGGCGGCTTCGGCCGGACTAAATTCTTCAATTCTCACCAATACGATAGCAGTTCTCTGATTTTCAGGCAATTGATCGATGCGATGAAACCATTTCGATACCAATTCTCGATGCTCAAGCGCCACACCAGGGTGATTTAGGTCGTTGTTGGGCTGTGCCACATTATCAGTGGTCACGGTGAGATACGAAATCAACCCACCCCCGCGTTTTTGTCGGTTCCGCGCCTTAATAAAATCCAAAGATTTATTCACTGCAATGCGATGAATCCAAGTCCCTAGCTGCGCCTTCCCCTCAAACTGACTCTGTTTCATGTAAACGGTTAAAAACACATCTTGCGTCACTTCTTCCGCATCCTCAACATTCCGCAGATACTGCAGCGCGATGTTGAACACGCGTTCGCCAAACTGTTTGTATGTATCTTCTAAATTGAGCAATGGGATTTTGGTAGGGGGTAGACGACAAAAGCGATGGAATTGCTCCTAATTGATTTAAGTAATTACTGAAAGGGTGATCCATTAACAAACACTTGATTACAGTGATTTTGTCCCATAAAATATGGGATGGCTTGGATTGCGTTTGGGGTTTTGGTGGTGAAGAAGTTGGCGCGCTGGCCGCAGGCCAG
>CAJBVU010000172.1 GCA_903959115.1 uncultured Bacteroidota bacterium | reverse complement strand
GGGTGCTGCTGCTGCTGATTGAAAACCGCAAGCTTGCTACCAAACAGCCCCTGAAGTTGCTTCTGCAAATCCAACATTTTACCCGTTCTCCCCCTAAATGCTGCCTCAACCCTAACCTCTAATGCTGTAGCCTCTTTCTTGGGGTCCAAGTCTTACAGATAACCCGCGTCCTTGGCCGAAATAAATACCGTATGGTTGTTCTCATCCTCCGGCAACTGAACAATGGCAGACGGAATAAAGATTTGCGTTTTTAATGCATCCGCACTATGAACACCCGCCGCCTTGTCCACCACCAACAATGATATCGGCTCATCTATTTTTCCTACCCCCAGCCGATATACTAGGCCCTCCGACAAAATCGCCATCGACGAAACACCGCCCAAAGAATCCCGCTGCGCATCATATAACATCGGTTTTCCCGCCGTTATCAATGAGTCCATTTGAATGCGCTTAAAAAAATACTCGTCAACCCCAACCACTTTACACACCGTTTGCTGGTCACCATATTGCAAAATCGACTTCCCCTCTAACGTTCTCGAAACCACCTCAATACCAGGCGTTTTTCTCAATTTCAACAGTGTTTGGTCTGAAATGTCTATCGTCTTTCCCTTCACCGCAGTGATTTTAAAATCAGGATCCGACTTTTGATACGATGAAAAAATGGACGATTCAAAGCCATTCAAAGCACTCATCAAAACTACCAAAGCCAAAGCGCCTACAGAGTAACCCAACAAGGAGATACCTGTAATTATATTTACAACGGTTGGGTTGGATTTGGAGAAAAAATATCTACGCGATATGTGAAACGATAGTTTGATGCTATTGCTTGATTTTATTCACAACAAATATCCATCAAAAGTCTATTCGTTGTCGGTTTTGGGTGTATTCAACGTTTTAAGCAACTCTTCCATTTTGGTTACATAATCCAATGTATCGTCCTCATAGAAGTGTACCTCTGGCATTTTCTTCACACTGTTTCTCAACCTTTGTGCCAGCGCATGTCGGATTTCTTTGTTACACGCATCCAACTGAGCCATAATCGCAGCCCTGTTTGGGTTGTTATAAAGACTCAAATATACTTTTACGTGGCCCAAATCGGGGCTAACCAACACGTTGCTAATCGTAACAAAGGCACCACCAAGCCAATCGTTCTTTTTGATGTTGAACAATTCGCTCAAATCACGTTGAACCTGTTTTCCGAATTTCTCCTGTCTCAATCCCATATCGCAAAGATACAACCCATATCACATCAAAAGCGCGCGCAAGGCAAGCTCATACCCTCCGAGACCCAAACCCGAAATCATTCCCTTGGCCGAACCCGCCAACAAATCGGTGTGACGCTCCACCTCGCGGGAATAAATGTTGCTGATATGAACCAACACAACCGGTTTACTTATCGATTTTATCGCATCGGCGATGGCAATGCTGGTGTGTGAATATGCCGCTGCGTTTAGAATAATACCAACGCAAGACTCCGCTTGCCCCGCGGCCTGAATCATATTAACAATCTCCCCCTCAACGTTGCTTTGATTATAGCCAATTTCAACTCCGGTGTAACGAGCGCGCAACCCAACCAAAAAATCCTCAAAAGTTTGATCTCCATATACGGCCGGCTCACGAGTACCCAATAAATTTAGATTGGGCCCATTGATGATTTCTATTTGCACCATTTCACAAAGGTAGCACGGGAAAAGTTTTTCAACGACTTCGCTTTTTATTCAAGATTTTTGCAACACAAACGATGAATAAACCTTTGGTCTTAATTACGGGGGCAACCGGCTTTTTAGGTTCACACCTCAGTTGCTTGCTATTGAAACAAGGCTATCGGGTTGTGGCGCTGAGAAGAAACCCCAACTCAGAGGGTCTTTTTAAACGGGTTCACGAATTCTATCAACTACCCTCAAGCTACCAACCTACTTGGATCACCGGCGATATTTTGAATGTGGATGATATCATCCTCGCCCTCGATGGTGTTTCCGTTGTGTTTCATTGCGCAGCATTGGTTTCGTTTGCCAAAAAAGACAAACAGCGACTCATAGATCACAATGTGGTTGGAACGCGGAATATGGTAAACGCTTGCCTAAAAACGGGCGTGAAACAGTTTGTTTATGCTAGCTCTGTTGCCGCTTTGGGAAGGGCCACCGGCGACGATGATCCAATTACCGAAAACTCGGTTTGGACGGAAAGCAAATACAATAGTCGCTATGCAGTAAGCAAATACTTGGCAGAGCAAGAAGTTTGGCGAGGCCAGGAAGAAGGCCTTCAAATAACAATGGTAAATCCAGGCATTATTTTGGGTTATGGCGATGGTAATTCAGGGTCAAACGAAATCTATCACATGATTCAAAAAGGCCAGCCGGTCTATCCCGTTGGAAGCAATGGATTTGTGGGCGTAGAAGACGTTGCCAAAATGATGCTATTTTTGTTCGAAAACAACCATTGGGGTAAACGGTTTTTATGCGTTGGCGAAACAATCGAATACAAGAAATTATTCTTTCAACTGTGCGAAGCTATGGGACAAAAACCACCTCGAATCGCCCTAGATGGTGGGGTACTTTGGCTAGCGTATCGGTTAGCGCGTACTGCCGAATTTTTAAAAATCCCCTTTCCTATTCCCTCCGACAATATCATTACATCTTCCAAAATGAGCGTTTATCAGAGCATCAACCAAGACCTTTTGGATGGGTTTCAATACACACCCATTCGTGCCGTAAATTATTATGCACTTTTAGCCCTTGGTCTTCTACATAAAGACTTAATCAACCAAAACAATTAATACCTTTGCAAACAATGAAATTTGGCGTTGTAATTCTTCCTGGATCAAACTGTGATAACGACCTTATTAAGGTTTTACAAACATACACGGCCCAACCCGTTCTGCAGCTTTGGCATAAGGACACCGACACCGAGGGTTGTACACACATTTTTATTCCCGGGTGGTTTTCTTATGGGGATTATCTCAGAAGTGGTGCCATCGCTAAGCTTTCTCCTATGATGCAAAGCGTTGCTCAACACGCCGCAAACGGGGGGTTTGTTTTGGGGATTTGTAACGGCTTTCAAATTTTGTGCGAAAGTGGTTTGTTGCCCGGAGCTCTGTTGCGAAACACCAACATGAAGTTCAATTGCAAAAACGTTTTTTTAACACCCGGAAATACGGATTTGGTCGCCACCCAAAACATCCAAGAAAACCAAGTTCTCTGTGTTCCTATTGCACATGGTGAAGGTCGTTTTTACTGCGATGCTGAGACGCTTAAATCTATTGAGGACAACGGTCAGGTCTTTTTTAGATATTGCGATGAACATGGTAACGTGACAAATGAATCCAACCCCAATGGATCAATAAACAATATTGCGGGAATCTGTAACGCGGGTAAAAACGTGTTCGGAATGATGCCCCACCCCGAACGCTGTGCAACAGACTACCTATTAAACACCGATGGTAAGCTAGTGTTTGATAGCTTTATTCTCGGCGCTGGCGTAGTTGCTTAATTCGGCGTAACACTTCCTTACGGCACGGCCACCCTATCTTCCACGCCAGTTCGGTTCCAACAATCGCGGCTTGGGCCTTTCACTACCCACTCTGTTTATCGGATATTCTGACCCATTGGTCTTTGTTTTGGTTTTTACTACAACATTTTGGGGGTTCTGTGCGTCTAGAGTGTATTAGTATTTATCCACTAGGCAGATCATGAAGACAGCAACCAAACACCACGGCAAAGGATTACCAATTCGCAAAGTTGTTCCTAGACAACATACAGACCGTGGGGCTTCACAAGGTGCCGCCGGCGTTTAAATTTGAGTTTCTTTCAGCCGCTCCGCATTTTCAGCCACCTGAAGAGCATTTAAAATTTCTTGAATATCCCCGTTTACTATCGCAGATAAATTATAGAGTGTTAACCCAATGCGGTGATCTGTAACCCTACCCTGTGGGTAATTATAGGTTCTCACCTTTGCGCTTCGATCACCCGTACTTACCAATGTTTTTCTTCTAGACGATATTGCTTCGATATGCTTGGCATATTCAATCTCATACAATTTCGTCGCCAACATTTTCATTGCCTTTTCTCTGTTTCCCAATTGATTTCTTTCGGTCTGACAAATAACGACTAAACCCGTGGGAAGGTGTGTGAGTTGAACCTTGGTTTCCACCTTATTTACGTTCTGACCACCAGCACCACCCGATCGGCTCGTTTCCATTTTTACATCGGCCGGATTTAACTTAACATCTACTTCATCCGCCTCGGGCATTACAACCACACTCACAGCCGATGTGTGAATCCTGCCCTGGCTTTCTGTCGCAGGAACACGCTGAACACGGTGAACACCGCTTTCGTATTTTAAAATACCATATGTACCAATGTTGGGTACCTCAAAAATTACTTTGCTATATCCACCCGCCGTTCCCTCTGTTTCGTCAACAACGTTAATTTTCCAGCCTTGGTTTTCACAATATCGCTGATACATTCTAAAGAGGTCACCAGCAAAAATGCCCGCCTCGTCGCCACCAGTTCCTGCACGAATTTCTACCACCGCCGGCTTCGCATCCTCTGGGTCTTTAGGCAAGAGTTGAATTCTTATTACCTCTTCCAATGGTCCTAACTTTGGCTCAAGTTCATCAAGTTCTTCCTTGGCCATATCCCGCAACTCCCTGTCCTTTTCGTTTTTTAATATGTCTTTAGCTTCAACGATGCGATGAAATAGGTTTTTATATTCAAAATACGATTCCACAATTTCCTCCAAGTCTCTGTATTCCTTGTTGAGTTTGGTAAATCGTTGAATATCACTAGAAATTTCAGGACTACTCAAAAGCAATTCTATCTCTTTGAAATGTGCATATACCGCTTCTAGTTTTTCTAACATTTTAATTCAATCCTTTCAACTTATACTTTACTTAAAAAAATCAGAATTACGAAACCCAGGCTTTAATGCGCAACTCCAAGCCATCGTATTCCGCATATTGACTCCCATGTAACCACTCTCCTAGGTTGATGTATCTAATACCATCACCCAAATCTATGTCCAACACCAAGTGCCTGTGACCAAAAATAAAATATTTAGGCTTTTGGGTCTTACAATTCAATAAATACTGTTTACAAAATTGAGTTAGATGTTCTTTTGAATCCCCTAGATAATTGTCTTCTTTTGGGTTTTGTGCCAAACGGCTTTTTTTACTTAGTTTTTGAGCAAGCGAAACCCCAATTCCAGGGTGAATCATCGCAAACGCTGTTTGAGCAATTTTTGACAAAAAAACCTTTTTTAACCATTTATATCCTGCATCGCCTGGACCCAATCCATCGCCATGGTGTAAATAGCAAATGTCATTGCCGAGTTCTATCGTAAGAGCCTCTTTAACCACCACTACGCCACATTCCGCTTCTAAATATTTTCCAACCCATAGATCATGGTTACCTGGAAACAAATAAACTGGAATTCCTGCATCGGTAAGCCGACTAATCGCACCCAAAAACCTTATAAATCCTTTTGGAACAACTGTTTTATACTCAAACCAAAAATCAAATACATCGCCCAACAAATAAACTGCAGACGCATCCTTCGAAATGGCATTTAACCAAGAAACTATAGATTTTTCCCTTTCTAAAGATCGCTCCAAATCCGGCATTCCAAGGTGGAAGTCGCTGGCAAAATATATTTTTTTTTCTGCTGTCAATCGATGGTGGTTTACACTCCTGAAAATTGAGATAATAAACGTTTATCGTTTACAAACAAGTCCCTAATATCATTAATACCATATTTTAACATGGTAATTCTATCGATACCCATTCCAAAAGCAAAGCCTGTATATTCTGAAGAATTAATACTACAAGCCTCTAATACATTGGGATGAACCATACCACAACCTAACACTTCTAACCAACCTGTACCTTTAGTAAGTCTACGATTTTCTTCCGTTTCAAGACCCGCCCAAATATCCATTTCCGCACTGGGTTCGGTAAAAGGAAAATAACTTGATCTAAATCTAACTTTAGTTCCTTCACCAAAAAACTGCTGAACGAAATAATACAATGTTTGTTTTAAATCAGCAAAACTCACCCCTTTATCAATGTACAATCCTTCAATTTGGTGAAAAAAACAATTGCTTCTAGCACTCACCGCTTCGTTTCTGTATACCCTTCCTGGCATTACCAAACGTAGTGGTAGTTTGCCTTTTTCCATTTCGCGGATTTGTACAGAACTGGTATGTGTTCTTAAAACATGTTCTGCAATGAAAAATGTGTCTTGCATATCTCGAGCTGGATGATCTTCTGCAAAATTCAACGATGCAAAATTGTGTTTATCATCCTCAATTTCTGGACCCTCAGCCAAATCAAAACCTAAAGAAAAGAAAATTTCTAATAATCGATCTTCAACAATCCTTAACGGGTGATAAGCGCCAGCACTTTCTTGATAAACCGGTAATGTTGAATCCCCACGATTGATATTATTTTGGTTAGAATGCTCTTCTATTTCTTTTTGTTGCTGATGGATTTCTTCCGCTCTTTGTTTCAGTATATTCAACTGAGCACCAACTAATTTTTTTTGATCGTTTGGTATTATTTTGAATTCATCAAACAATTGTGTGATGATTCCTTTTTTCGACAAATACAGCAAACGGAAAGATTCCGCATTGTTTTCTTTTTCAAAAACAACATCATTTACTTGTTTCAGTATCTCTGCTATTCTGTCAATCATTCTACAAATCTAAAGATTGCTGTTTGTTTTATTCTCTTTGTCATCATTTCTAATTTCCAACAATCCACGATTTCGTTCTTAGCTATAGTAATAATAAGAATTATTAATTTAAAGAAAAGGTATTACGTAGTATATACTATAGCTGTGTGGATATCGTGATAACTTGCTGTTTATTTTATCCTTTGGTGACGGTTGTATTTTTATATATATTGATATATAATGAGTTAACTGTAATAATTGAATAATATTGATGTCAATATTAGTATAATTATGGTCATGTGTTATACACTTTTACTTTGGGTTGTTTGTGTCCTTTAATGGCTGTTATAAACGAAATTGAATTTGAGTAGACGTCTTGTGTAAACGGTTTCACGTGAAACGGATGTTATTTAGATATTGTCCCTGTATTAAACGCTGTGATATCTGGTAATATTAACGTATTTTCCAATTTAGAACTCACAACTATTTGTTTTAATGGCTTATATAGGTAATCTGCATCACTAAGTGGTATTTGATTTTTATAGTCAATGGTAAGTGGTGATAATGAATTCATGGATGAAGGATTTGGTATCCAACAAGTATAATTATAAGCACCCTCGGGTAAATAAAAATTTTCAGCTTGTTTTTCAGCTAAGGATAGATATAACCGGGAACTTCCAATATTGATGGTAATATTAATAGGAAAGTTATTTGGGTTAGTAATATTAATTAGCCCCGCTTTTGAAACTTGGCTTTTGAAACTTGAATAATTGGTTGTTGTTGGTTCAGAATTGATAATTAAAGGGTAGTGATAAAATAGTCTCACGGGTATTGTATCGGATGAATTATTGATAGTATAAGAATTGATTTGATTTATTTTAGTATAGCTGATTTTTTTTATTTTAGTAAAACTGTCAATTGATAGTTCAGCACTAACTTGTTGAATATGTTTATTTAATACAATTAGGGTGTCTTTGTTGAATTGATGTACGAACTCTTTGTTAAACCAATTAATATCAATAGTGGGTTCGATAATTATGTATAGACTATCATGGTAATTAAAAGCGGATTTATAACTCTTTGTTTTATATGTATTCGTACTTTTAAATGTATCTCTGTAATTGTTTGTTAAATAAAAACACGTCGCTTTTTCGTAATCGGAAATAACATAATCGTTGTCTTCATATACCACATATACCATATGTAAACTGTCGGTAAGGCCGTGAAAGTGATAAGTTATGTTATCGGTTGTAATTGGTAGATATATCGGCGATGAATCAGTTTGTTTTCCTTGCAATTGATACCGATTCGCATCTCTAATAAAGACCCTTTTTTTAGTTTTGGCATTATCATTAGACCCTGGTAAATAATTGGCATCGTCCAGCGATGTAGAAATGATCAATTCTCCGGTATCGTTTTTTAATAAAACAGTAGGTTGGTCAATAGCGTTATTTTCGTTTAGGTCAAAGACGAAACCATTTAAATAAATAGCACTGGTAATTTTTGGTGTGCATATTTGAATTTTCTGCCTCTCAATAGTCGTCGTTGTTTGTTCTTTCGATGAATTAACGATAGGCGATACAACCAATGCGTTTTTGGTTTGTATGTTTTCGCTGAATTCAAGCCTAATGATTTGTTGATTATCTTTAGGCCTGTTGGATACACTAATTAAGGTCGGTTTTAAGGTGTCCTTGTCGCCGCCCATGGGTGGAACAGGGTTAGCGCAATATGCGCATGTTATGACGATCGCAGCTATGATTGCGCCCTGAATAAACAGCGATATGTTTTTGTTTTTATACAAGGTTTTCTTGTGAAGCAATGGTTTTAACGCCCGAGGTGGATGAGTAATACCTGTATATCAGCGGGACTAACACCGCTAATTCTAGTGGCCTGACCAAGCGTCTGCGGTTTGGTTTTGGTGAGTTTTTCACGTGACTCATGGCTGAGGCTTGTTATCAAATGGTAATTGTAGTCTGTTGGAATGGGTGTGTGTTCTAATCTTTGAACCTTGCTGGCCAATTCTATTTCTTTGTCGATATAAGATTGGTACTTTATTTTTATCGACGCCCTTTCTTTCGATTCCTGACTATACGCTCCAATTGCCTCACCGATAGAGGGAATTTCTTCTAAGTTGTGTAATTCGATTTGGGGTCGTAGCAGCAGTTTGTTTGCCCTCTGTTTTTCTGATATTTCCGCCACATCGTCAGGCAAGAAGGTTTTAAGCTCTTCCGGTGTGACATTCGTTATCGCTAGTATTTCCTTTATTTTATCCGCGTCTTGATTGATCTTGTCCAATTCTGTCATGCGATCCTCCTTAGCCAATCTGATGCTATATCCTCTAGGTGTGAGCCTTTCGTCGGCATTGTCTTGTCTCAAGCTGATGCGATATTCCGCACGCGAGGTAAACATTCTATATGGTTCATCGGTCCCCTTGTTTATTAAATCATCGATCAAAACACCGATATAGGCTTCATTTCGCTGTAAGATGAGTGGTTCTTTTTCTTGTACCAACAATGCAGCGTTTATTCCAGCCATTAAACCCTGGCATGCGGCCTCTTCATAGCCAGTGGTTCCGTTGATTTGTCCAGCAAAGTAGAGACCATCCACCACCTTCGTTTCTAGCGTGTTTTTAAGCTGGGTGGGTTGGAAATAATCATACTCGATGGCATATCCAGGCCTAAAGATTTTAGCTTTTTCAAATCCTGGAATTAAGCGCAGGGCCTTTGTTTGCACGCTTTCAGGTAGAGAAGTACTGAAGCCGTTAACATATACCTCTACGGTGTTCCAACCTTCGGGCTCTACGAATATTTGATGCCGGTCTCTCTCGGCGAATCGGTTGATTTTGTCTTCGATGCTCGGACAGTATCGTGGCCCTAATCCCTGAATACTTCCGTTATACATCGGGCTGTCTTCAAACCCTGTTCTCAACACGTCGTGAACAGCCTCGTTTGTATAGGTGATGTGGCACGGTCTCTGCGTTACTAGTGGTTTAGTTGTTGTTGAAAAGCTGAATTTTGCGGGTTCCACGTCGCCAGCCTGTTCTTCCATTTTACTGTAGTCCAACGATCTACCATCTACCCGTGGTGGTGTGCCCGTTTTCATTCTACCCGTGGTGAATCCTTTTTCTGACAATTGTTCCGTAATGCCCATCGATGCTTGTTCTCCCATTCTGCCACCACCGAAGTTTTGCCTACCGATATGAATTAAACCGTTCAGAAAAGTACCCGTTGTTAGTACTACAGATTTTGAGTTAAACGACATGCCCATGTTTGTGACAACTCCGCTAACTCGTTGATCATCAAATAGTAAAGAGGAAACCCCGTCTTGAAAAAAGTCTATTAACGGGTTCGATTCGAGGGCCAATCGCCACGCTTCTGAGAAACGCCACCGGTCGCTTTGAGCTCTCGGACTCCACATTGCAACCCCTTTGCTTCTATTAAGCATTCGGAATTGAATCATTGTGTTGTCTGTGATGATTCCAGACATGCCTCCTAGTGCGTCTATTTCTCTAACAATCTGACCCTTAGCTACGCCACCCATGGCTGGATTACAGCTCATTTTGGCAATTGTTTCCAGGTTCATAGTAATAAGCAAAACGCTACAACCCATGGTTGCTGCCGAATGGGCAGCTTCACAACCAGCGTGGCCGGCACCAACTACAATGACGTCGTATTTTGATTCCATAAAAGTTTGGGGTTTCACGTGAAACCTATTGAATCGATCTCCACAAAGATAAGCACTCCTCTTCTTTGCTTCTCATAATGGCAGCATCTTTTGATGTTTTGTCTTTGAAGCCAACTAGGTGCAACAAGCCATGAGAAACCACACGTATGAGTTCTTCAAAATAGGGCGTGTTCAGTGTGCTGCTATTTTCTCTTACCCGGTCTAAGGAAATGTAAATCTCCCCATCTACAACTGTGCTTGTTGTTCCCAGGTCAAAAGTGATAATGTCTGTGAGCGTGTCGTGATTTAAAAACTCTAAATTGATTTGGTGTAAATCGTCGTCGCTAACAAAAACATATTGAAGAGTTTGTATTGTTTTTGAGTGTTTTTTGGCTGTTGTGCTGAGTAACGACCGAATTTTTTTTCTGTCAGCCAAATTCAAAAACCGATGTTTTCCCGTGAACTGGATAGTCTCCATCAATCAAGTATTAAAAAAGTACCAGACTTACTAATTCGTTTGTTGTTGTATGACGCATCAAACAAATAAACATAAACACCACCAGGATAGTGGTTGCCCGAAGGGTCAATACCATCCCAACCAACCAACGCATCCACCTTTGCAATTATTTCACCCCAACGATTTATGATTATTAGGGTTGATTGACCAAGAGAAATGGCAGGGTTGCTGATCTTAAAAATTTTATTTTCCCGTATTTCTCCCTTTGAGGTAATCGCGTTAGGTATCAATAGTGTATCGAAACGACTCGTGTCGATTCCCAAATCCAATGTGATTTCATTAGAATAAAGGATATAACTAGGTGAGAAAACGCCATTTTTGCTAAAAATGCTTATTCGAAACACCTGTTTTCCGTAAAGGTTGTTTGGAATAGCATAGATTGTGTCGGTCGTAATTTGGTGTTGTTTCCACGTGGAACCCTCTTTTATTTCGACCGTGTAGTCGAAGATGCTCTTAGTGAAAGGGCACACCCAACCAAGATAGCTATTCCATTTTAATGCCCTTGGTAAAGAAGAAGAGGCGAGGAGCATGTTTTGGTGCAAGCAACAACTATCGTCGACATAGCCACAATCGTTTTTTCGTAAGGTTCTATAACTGTATTTTGTGTTCGCCGCACTCACCGAGTTGTCGCTTAAATTGAATGCGCCAGGCGTGGTTAACGTTTGGATGGTTTGCCAAGAGGCACCTACCTTTTTTTGTATTTGCAACGATGAAGAGGCTCCGTCTTTTTGCCATTGTCCATCTATAACTAATTGATTATCAGAGAATACGTTCACTCCGTGTAGTGCTGAAAGTGGAGGTACAAGTGTAGGGTGGGCGTATGCAATAGAAACCGCATTTGATGTTGATGTGGTAGATGATCCAACCTTTTGGGCCCTAACGAAATATAAATAACTATGGTTTAAAAGATAGGTTGAGTCTTGGTATTGATATGTTCCAGGGTTGTTCGTGAGGTCTGTTGTTTTGCTACCCAAAAATGCCCATGTGTTCGATGTAACATCGAATCGAAAAACATCATAATGGGAGACCAGCCATCCTTGATAAATTCGCCATGACAGGATGGTTTTTTTTGAACACCAAAACTTAGGATCAACTTGAATATCTAGTTTAATAGGAGAATGATAATTACTTATTAAACCACCATTTAGGCAACTATCAAATGCTGCGATTGCAAATTGATTATTCGCAATAGATGGGTCGAATTGTGATTTGTTAAATGTGTATTGGGTTGAAAATGTGTCCACCAAAAGGGCGTTGCCACCACCTTGAAACTTAAACAGACTGTAGCCTAAAATATCGGGCTCGTTGGGCCTGGTCCAACCCGCAATTACGCGCTGTGTACTAAAATCAATACTCACACTATCTGGTTCGAACTGTTTGGGTGCAACATCATCTATGAATAAATGATTAGAACTGAGAGTGTCTTTTCCGTTACACGCAAAAGAAGTCACTAGGTATACCTCCCACTTTTTTTTGCTACTTAGTGTTGTATTTATGATGTTGGTATTCAGCGAGTTGATCTGTTTTAATAGTCTCCAACTGGAGGAGGCGTCTTCTCTTCCATATAATCTGTGGTAAACAAAACTTCCGCACGCGTCCGTTGGTGGCGTAAGTGTCAGCGTAAGTTCAGCCGTGATCCGATCTTGGCAAGCGCGGCGCAAAATCGCAGGACCCGTTACCCCATATGTATTCATCGTGGCTAGAATGCTAAGCCAGAAGAAAACAATATGTTTAAATGGGGATTTCAAGAATTTTAGTTTTTATGCTGTTGTGTCACCCGAAAGTACTGTTATAAACGAAGTTGTATGTAAATAATTGTTGGCCGTCTCCATTATTTCCTCGGCTGTTATCGCCCAGATATTAGGCAGAATGGTATTGTAATAATCATTGGGTAGGCTGCGGTAAATTAAATGTTGCACCTTGGAATTCATCGCAAAAGGCCCGTCAAAACCACTTCGAAACTGCCCGGCGTAATATTGTTTGATTTTATAGAGCTCTTCTTCTGTGATTTTATTTTGCTTCAATGATTGGAAAATCTCAGCGATGCACTCCATGGATTCTGTAATGTGGGTGCTGTTTAGTTCACCAGAGATGGTCCAGGTGTAATTTTGAAACGCAGGTCTGAAATATGATCCGATCCCGTAAGTTAGACCTCGTTCTTCTCGAAGAATTTGCATTAATCGTGACCCAAAATAACCACCGAGAACCAAATTTAGCAGAGTTAGGCGATGCCTTTCCTTTTGATCTTTCGGAACAACATGTGAAACCATTTTTAGACTAGTTTGACTCGTGTTCTCCATGGAATGATTAACAATCAAGGGGCTAATATTATTTTGTTGTTGCCCGTCAATTGAGGGAGTCGAATCATTAGTGTTGAAATTGATTTTAAACCCATCGGAACGAAATTCCTTCAACAACCCCTCTAGGTGTTCTATGGTTTCCTGGCCGTAATCACCGGAAACCAACAACATTATTCCATTTAGAGCAAGATGTTGTTTTTTGAAGTCGACCAAATGACCACGTTCAATGGTTTGGTAATCAGACAAATTTCCGTGTGCTCCAAGGACGTGTGATTTACCGTAAAGTGATTCAAGTGCAATGCGGCTCGACCAGTACTTTGGTGTTTGTTGCTGACGTTCTAACGATCCTCGCCTAATCATTACTGCATTCTCAAATTCTGTGATAGGATAACTCGCAGCGTGAACATGTTTAAAAATCCAATTTGCCACATCGTTGACGTGTTTTTTAGCACATCGAAATACCAATGAAGAGCCTAACAAATTTGTTTCAGTACTGTGGGTGGCGCCAAGATGGTCTAAATATCTAATCACATCATATTCCGAATGAAGTTCATCACCCGAAAGCAAGAGGTCTACAGCCAAAGAGGCTTGATATGGTTTTGACTGTTGTTTTGTTCCTGCGGGCCAAAATAATTCTACTTGAACAACGCCGATTGAACTTGTTTCACCGAGAAAAATGGGATGCCCGGTTCTTAGGTTCTCAATGGTGAGGTTTTTCAACGCTAACGATTCAATCGTTTTCGCTTCGGGTCTAGTAGCTCTGAATGAATTCTTCATTTTTTTGGATGGTAATAAATCACAGACACGTTATTTTCTTTGAATGTTGCCGTTGCTGTTGACATTATATCAGCCAATGCAAGGCCTTCAATTATGCCGGGTTCTAGATTAATTTGTTCGATATCCCCAGCATTTGCGTAGTAACAGAGTTTTTGTGCCAATTGCATCGGTTGAGTGGCCTCAAAAAGCAGGTTGGTGACATGTCGGTTCTTTACCCCCTCATAGGCAGAGGCAATATCCTCACCCCCATCGGTTACCTGTTGAATGATATTTTGAAGTGCCTTTTCTCCGTCGGCATGAGAAATATCCGGGTTTAAGATTCCATACAATACGAACAAACCCTCGCCAAGACCTCGCAAATAGAAGCACTCAGATGAATTAAAGAGTTGTTGTTTTTTCACTAGTTCCATTTGGAGTGGAGACACATCTGAACCGCCCAATACCTCAGAGAACATTTCTAGGTGTAGAGATTTGGGGTCATTAAAAACAGGCCCTCTCCAAA
Source organism: uncultured Bacteroidota bacterium (assembly GCA_903959115.1). GTDB lineage: Bacteria > Bacteroidota > Bacteroidia > NS11-12g > UBA955 > UBA955. The sequence continues at coordinate 4,823 of CAJBVU010000172.1, read as the reverse complement.
CCAGAAAAACAGCCGGATTTGGACTTAAATCCTCGGTTTCTAAAAAACGCCTTTCAGTTTGATCCGGCTCTTGGATATATATGTTTTTGTTCGGCAAAGCGCTTTTTGAAATTCCCCCAAACCATTTATTAGCCAAGGATTTTGTTTCTTCAAGTGTGATATCACCAACTACAGAAATGATGGCATTTTGCGGACAGTAAAACATATCATAAAACGACCGAACATCTTCAATTTTGGCTTCTTCCACGTGGTGGAAATTCAAACCTATTGTGGGCCACTGATAGGGGCTGTTTTTATATACCAACGACCTAACATGGTGCCACAATAACCCAAAAGGAGCATTAAAACAACGCTGTTTAAACTCCTCTACAACAACACCCTGCTGAACAGAAAGAGATTTTTCATTGATATTTAGCGCCAGCATTCGATCACTTTCTAACCAAAATGCAGTTTCCACATTTTCATTTGGCATCACCAAATAATAATTGGTAATTTCATTGTTTGTGAAAGCATTATTTTGTCCTGCCGCCTCCTCAACTTCTTTGTCAAAAACGGGTACATTTTCTGAACCCGAAAACATGAGATGTTCAAATAGGTGAGCAAACCCTGTTCTTTCAGCACTCTCATCCCGTGCACCAACATTGTAGAGGGTGTTAAGAACGACCGTAGTCCGCGTTTTATCCTCAGAGTGAATAACTCGGAGTCCGTTATTTAAAACAAATTGATTGTATGAATACACACCACAAATTTATCCCATTTCTAGGGCCTATAAAAAACGCCTTGTTGGTGATTACCAACAAGGCGTTACACTGTACAGTGTGGGCTAATCCAATACGGGGTTTTGTTCTGCCGATTCTGTTTCTGTGAACAAAACGGTTTTTCCTTTCGCTTCTATCAAAAGGATGTTTTTGACAACAACCTCTGACTTCTCTCTCTTAGAACCGTCTGCACCCAAATAAGATCGATGTTGTAAACGCCCTTCAATCATGAGTTTGCAGCCTTTTTTCACCATTCTTTCCATCAAAGTCGCAACGCCTCCCCAGGCCACCAGCCGGTGCCACTGAGTATTTTCGACTACCGTTCCTGTGCCCAATGTAACCTTCTCATTGGTAGCCAAATTTAGCTTTGCGAGCTTTTTCCCGCCTTCAAACTCTCTTACTTCAGGGTTTCCACCCACGTTTCCAATTAACCTTACGGAATTCAATAAATTTTTCATAACTCTTTTCTCGTCAATTACTTTATACATTCTTAAAAACTATTGCGAAACAAACAATCACCTTGGCCTTCGGCGATTTATTTAAATCACAATTCAAAAATACAAAGGCAGTAAGCGGTCAATCGTCCACTAATCGACTCTATTCGTTTTTAAACGTTTAAACACCAGTGGCACTTTTGGGGGATGGCCACAGAAATTTTGTTTTAGGCAAAAAAGTTATGGATAACAACAACTACGATAAACCGGTTTGCCTTGAATGTGGTGATAAAATCAAGGGACGATCCGACAAGAAATTTTGCAATGATGCCTGTAGAAGTGCACACCATAACAAGAAAAACAAAGTGGTTAACAATCCACAAAAAACAATAAATAATCTATTAAGTAAGAATCGCAGAATTTTAAAAGATTGTTTTGAGCAGTCTGAATACAATACCGTTCCAATAGTAAAATTAGAAAACAAAGGATTTGTTTTTAATTTTTATACCCATTTGATTGACTCAAATACGGGCCAATCGTATAGATATTGTTATGATTTTGGATACTATCCCGGTGCTAATGGGGAGGTCCACATTGCCAAATACCCAGGAACGTATTTGTAAACAAGTTCATCCCCCGATTTTACACTACCTTTGCACTTTAAATTAACATTGAATTATGGCAAAGTCTCCAAAGAAAGAACAGGGTAATGGTAAAAAGTTTCAAAACCGACTTCCAGGGGAAAAACGCAACCGAAAAGTGGATGCGGATAAATCAGAACCGAAGAAGACAAAATTTTATACTGATTCAAAACCCGGCGCTTCTGGCGTAGATAAGCCTAGATTTGAATCTAGAGGTGGTGATGTAAATGAAAGACCTCGTTTTTCATCAGGGGACAAGAGGTCAGATAAACCCAAATTCGGAACTGACAATAGGGGCGGTGATCGACCGAGATTTGGTGGAGACAACAGGGGTGGTGATCGACCGAGATTTGGTGGAGACAACAGGGGTGGAGATAGAACCGATAGGCCACGATTTGGTGGAGACAATAGGGGTGGAGACAGAAATGAAAAACCCAGATTTGGTGGTGATAAGCCTTCGTTTGGTGCAAGAGATCGTGGAACCGAACGACCCAAATTTGGCGGTACTGACCGTGGAACAGATCGTCCTAAATTTGGTGGCGATAATAAATTTGGAGATAGGGGTGACAAACCGAGGTTTGGCGCAGATAGTAGAGGGGGAGATAGACCCAAATTTGGAAATACATCAAGAAGTTTTCCAGACAAAAACCGGGCACCGTTTGGTGGTAGCCCAAGAGGGTCATTCAAAAAACCAGGTGAAGGATTTACTGGTGGCGACCGCAATGGCAACCCTAGATTTGCAGGTGATAGAAGTGATCGACCAAAATTTGGTGGGTCAGACAATAGCAATGCACCAAGGACTGGCGACCGTCCTACGTTTAATAGAGAAGGGGGATTTGACAAACCAAGGCCTTCAACCGCATACAAAGGAAACGATGCTCCTAAATTTGGAGATAACAGGGGTGGAGATAGAGGCGATAGGCCAAGATTTGGCGCAGATAACAAAGGCGTTGACCGCCCGAGATTTGGTGGCGACAAGCCGTCATTTGGACCAAGAGATCGTGGAACAGACCGACCCAAATTCGGAGGCTCAGACCGCGGTGGTGATCGTCCAAAATTTGGCGGTGCTGACCGTGGATCGGATAGGCCAAAGTTCGGTGGTGATCGCGGAACGGGTAAATCGAAATTTGAGAGGGAAGAACGACAATTGGACAAGCCTCGCACTGAGCGCAACGACACATTTGAGTCTGCCGAAAAATTCAATAAACCCAAAGCAGCACCCGGAGCAGGTCTGTCTAAATTCAAGCCTATTGGGTCTGAACCAGCTGCACCAAAGCGAGAATACAACGAATCAACGGAACAAAAAAGAATGCAATATTCTGACGACGAAAAACCAAAAACATTTGGCATTCCTAAAGCAGACAAGGCAGATACTCCCGTTGCATTTAAAGGTAGCAAAAGAGAATTTAATCGCGTTGTAAATAACCTCGAAAAGAGTGCAAATCACGCGAAAAGTGAAGAGATTAGACTTAATCGATACATTGCAAATAGTGGAATTTGTTCGCGTAGAGAAGCTGATGACTTGATTACTCAGGGCTTGGTAAAAGTGAACGGCGACGTAGTAAAAGAATTGGGCACAAAAATTCGCCCATCAGACAATGTCAAGGTTGAAGATCGTAAAGTGATCCCTGAAAAACCAGTATACATCATCATGAATAAGCCTAAGGGGTACATCACAACAACTGATGATCCAGAGGGTAGAAAAACGGTGATGGAATTGATTGATTTGCCAGGAAAAGAACGTATTTATCCCATTGGCAGATTAGACCGTAATACCACAGGTGTTTTGCTATTAACAAATGACGGTGAAATGTCGCAAAAATTGATGCATCCGAGTTTTGAAATCAAAAAGGTGTATCGTGCAACCTTGGACAAAAAACCTAGCAAGGATCATATGCTTCAACTCGTAGAAGGCATTGAGCTTGAAGATGGTATGATGGCTTTTGAACAGTGCGGATTTGTTGAAGAAGGCAAAGAGAATGTGTTGGGGATAGAAATCAAAAGTGGTCGAAATCGCATCGTAAGGCGAATGTTTGAACATTTCGGATATGAGGTAACCGCGCTGGACCGCGTATTGTTGGGCGAATTTGACAAAGTGAAATTGGGCCGGGGAAAATGGAGATTTTTAACCGAAAAAGAGATGAACTATGTTGATCGGTTGAAGCGCACCAAACCCAAAGCTATCAAGGCTTAACGGGTCTTTCAATAAGCAAACTATTTGCTTGAATCTTGGACTGAATGATGCGCCAATTCATCGGCCATAAATTGTTAAACCCATTGTTCACAGCGTTTGCTGTTCCTAGTGCAATAGAGTTCCAACGCAAACCAGAGATTCCTTTTTGGGCAGATTGTATCGATAAAAACTCTCGCTTATAATACTGTAACGACTCGTCTATTGTTAAATCATAAAGGGGGTAATTCACCGGTTTTTCTGCCAGTAAATCAAATTCTGGATGCGTTTTCCATTGATTTTTTATGAATTGTCCAGCATTTACGCCTGTTTGTTTGATGCCCGGTAACAAGGCTGGAAGGTTAAAGTAATAGTCGTTCCATTTTCCGTTTTTGACAATCATTAAACCATCCTGTAAATCATAGCCAAAGAATTCACCACGCAAAAAGTCGGGCAGGTTTTTACTCGGTTTGATTCTTCCAACCTTCGGCAATCGCAAACGAGTTTTTGATGTTTTCTGAAGTATCGCAAAAAAGAAACCTTCGCCCTGCGTATGACTTGGCAACATTCGGTATTTGCCGGGTTCTACCTCAATTATTCCGAGAGACTCAGGAAAATCAAATTCAACAATATTTGCACCCAGCTCATTGGCGATATAATTGACATTGTCTTCGTTTTCACAACGATTGTATGTGCAAGTGCTGTAAATCATCACGCCCCCCTCAGCCAAACTTGGCCATATGTCGTGCGCAATACGTTTTTGTCGATCCGTACACAAATCCACGTTGCTTAGACTCCACTCGCCTATGGCATCGGGTGT
>CAJBVU010000171.1 GCA_903959115.1 uncultured Bacteroidota bacterium | reverse complement strand
GGGCGTAATGACAAAACTATCGCTCTTGGGAAATATAATGGGGCCGCCACAACTCAATGAATATCCTGTACTTCCAGTGGGTGTTGAGATAATCAATCCATCGCTCCAATAGCTATTCAAAAACTCGCCATTCAAATAAGCGTGAACCACAATCATACTTGAGGTTTCCTTCTTGTGAATTACAAAATCGTTGAGCGCAAAAGTATAATCGAACAGCGGATGTGATGATTCCAAATGCAACAGCGACCGTGTTTCGATGGTATAATTCCCCTTTTCGATATCGTCTAAGGCAACGCCCAAGTTCTCTAATTGAACATCAGCCAAGAATCCCAAACGACCCGTATTTAATGCCAACACGGGAACACCAGAATCCTTAACGATACTCAACGTATCCAAAATGGTACCATCACCCCCAACACAAATCAGTACATCGGCATTTTCACCACCCTTTGTGAAAAAATCAAATACCCGAACTTGCATCCCAGAGCCAATGTTCATGTGAACGTGGTCTTCCAACGACGGTGGCAACCAAATTTCATGTCCCCGTTGCGACAAGGCCATTAACAATTCCCCAAATCCTGCTTGGTGTTTTGGGTCTCGAACCGACTTGGCGTAAACTGCTATTTTCATGGTATCAATGCAAATATACATTGGGGCTTTGACATCAGGCTTTGAAAACCCACCCCATTATCACTTCTCGTCTTGCGTTTTTTCCAAAATCTTGAAATCAAAGCCAAATTGATGTCGTTCGTCTACCTCATGTGTTTCCGTAAACGCCTGGTTCCAAGCGGCATCGTCCCATGAAGGGAAAAACGTATCCGCATCTTCAAATTTTGCCTTAACCTGTGTCAGATATATCCGATCAGCAAATGAAAGTGATTGCTTGTAAATCTCACCCCCACCAATAATCATAATTTCCTTTTCACCGGAAAGCGGCTTACCCATCACTAGGGCGTTAGCCCATTTCACATCCAATGCCTTTTCCGCCATTTCCAATGCCTGCTCCCAATTACTTGCAAGCTCAAAACCGGGCAATACTTCACACTGCGATGTCAGTACAATATTGGTCCTATTCTTCAATGGCTTTCCCAAACTTTCCATCGTTTTTCTGCCCATAATCAACGCCTTTCCTTTTGTATGTTTGATAAACCAAGAAAAATCATCGGGTAAATGCCACAACAAAGCGTTGCCAGCTCCCAATTCTAGGTTCTCCCCCACAGCGGCAATCATAGAAATAAGCATATCACAAATATACAATCCACAGCGTGTGGTTGTATCTTTGCGGGTTCATGAGCAGAATTGTAGCCATAGTAGGTCGACCCAACGTAGGCAAGAGTACCCTTTTTAACCGATTAACCGGCGAATTTAAAGCCATTGTGGATGATTACAGTGGCGTTACCCGCGATAGACATTACGGATTTTCCGATTGGAATGGCATTGATTTCACCGTAATTGATACCGGTGGATTTGTACCTGAAAGCTCCGATACCTTTGAAGCCGCCATCCGCGACCAAGTGCATATTGCAATTCAGGAAGCCGCCGTTTTGATTTTTGTTGTCGATGTTCAGACCGATGTCAACCCGCTCGATGAAGACTTCGCCCATATACTTCGCAAAAGCAAAAAGCCAGTAGTTCTTTGCGTAAACAAGGTGGATAACGACCGCCTTCGTATGGAAACATCGTCGTTCTATAGCTTAGGATTCGACCACTTTCATGAAGTTTCTTCCGCCAACGGATCAGGAACTGGTGAATTGCTGGATGAGGTTGCTATGTTCTTAAAGGACGAAGAGCCCGACCAACAGAATATTGAAGGATTGCCCCGCATCGCAATTGTTGGACGTCCTAACGTAGGGAAATCGAGTTTGATCAACGCACTCATCGGTGAAGACAGAAACATCGTTACGAGCATCGCCGGAACCACCCGCGATTCCATTGATACCCGCTATAAAGCTTACGGAAAAGAATTTGTGCTGGTAGATACCGCCGGGATCCGACGCAAGAGTAAAGTGAGCGAGAATATCGAATTTTACTCAGTGATGCGTAGTTTACGCGCCCTTGAAAATGCCGACGTTGTTGTCCTAGTTCTAGATGCAACACTAGGCATGGAAAGCCAAGATCTGACATTGTTTTGGATGGCTCACCGACAAGGAAAAGGGGTTGTTATTTTAGTAAATAAATGGGATTTGGTGGAGAAAGAATCGAATACCCACTTAGAATATACCGAGAATATCCGCAAGGAAATCGCTCCATTTACAGACGTACCCGTTATGTACGTTTCAGCCCTTACCAAACAGCGGGTATTCCAAGGGATGGAAACCGTATTGCAGGTGTATGAAAACCTAAGCATTAAAATCCCAACCCGCGCACTTAACGATTACATCCTTCCAATTATGGAAGCAACTCCCCCGCCGAGTAAAAAAGGCAAATTTGTGAAAATCAAATATGTAACTCAATTACCAAGTAGGCGTGTCGCTTTTGCTTTGTTCTGCAACCTGCCACAATACGTGTCTGAAAGCTATACCCGATTCCTGGAAAATAAAATGCGCGAGAAGTTCCCATTAACGGGTGTCCCAATTAGTTTGTTCTATCGTAAGAAGTAATTTTTATCTCTCATGAGCAAAACCACGGACATTCGCGACCTAGATGTGTTGCAAATCACCGAGGCCTTAAAAGCCATGGGAGAACCAAGTTTTCGTGCCAAACAAATTCATCAATGGCTTTGGCAAAAAGGAGCGCGTAGCTTCGACGAAATGACCAATCTCTCCAAGCCGTTGAGAGAAAAATTGGCCGAAGCTTTTACGTTTCATGTCGCCAAAATTCACACCGCCCAACACTCAAAAGACGGAACCATCAAAGTGGCCTTTGAACTCCACGATGGCAATAAAATTGAAGGCGTCTTAATTCCAACTAGCAGCAGAACAACAGCATGCGTAAGTTCGCAAGTGGGTTGCTCTCTAGACTGTAAATTCTGTGCCACGGGCTACCTCAAACGCATGAGGAATCTATCAGCCGCTGAGATCTTTGATCAAGTATGGATGATCAACGAATTGGCCGAAGAACACCACGGAAAACGCCTAGATAACATCGTTTATATGGGGATGGGTGAGCCACTGTTGAACTACGTAAATGTACTTCGGAGTGTTCAACTCATAACATCGCCAGAAGGGTTAGGCATGAGTCCGCAACGTTTGACAATCTCTACTGCCGGCATAGCCAAGATGATTCAAAAATTGGCCGACGATGGCATCAAAACCAACCTTGCCCTAAGTCTACACTCCGCCAACAACGAAAAAAGATCGGCTATCATGCCTATCAATGATAGCAACAATTTGGAGATGCTGGCTGAAGCCCTCAATTACTGGTACAATAAAACTGGCATCCGCCCAACGCTCGAATACACCGTGATCGAAGGCGTGAACGATGGTCCAGAAGAGGAAAAAGAACTTGTGATCTTTGCTAAAAAGTTCCCTTCAAAAATCAATCTGATCGAATACAATCCCATTTCCCTTGCCGATTATCAGCCTACAGATCGATTAGACGCATTTGCCGCAGCCCTAGAAAAGCAAAAGCTAATTGTTCACGTGAGACGCAGCCGGGGCAAAGACATCGATGCCGCGTGCGGTCAGCTCGCCAATCAACTTGCGTAAGACTACACCCTACAACATCGACAGGGTGCAATATGAAGCCTGCGGTCAGCTAGCTATTCAAGCCGCGTAAGACATTCAAGCCCCATCCATTTAAATGCAGCCCAAAAACATTAATTGTTTAGGAATTCTTCACGAAATCACGGTGATGTGACTCTTCGTACAAACGCTCCGTAGGCAAAGATTTGAAGTATTCCCAAGTAATTCTCAAACCTTCCTCACGATCCACCTTTGGACCCCAATTCAAAATGGCTTTGGCCTTGGTGATATCGGGCTGACGTTGCTTTGGATCATCCGTAGGCAAAGGCTTGTAAATCACCTTTTGGTCGGTGCCCGTTAATTTGATAATCTCCTCCGCAAACTGTCCGATAGTGATTTCATGGGGATTCCCCACGTTCACCGGGTCAGCGCAATCGCTCAACAACAAACGGTATATGCCTTCCACCAAATCATCCACATAACAGAAGCTACGGGTCTGACT
>CAJBVU010000170.1 GCA_903959115.1 uncultured Bacteroidota bacterium | reverse complement strand
ATCGAAAACATCGCTGTGCCTTCAGTGGGCGATGCGCCAAAAAATATCTTCTTCCTTACCGCCGATGCATTTGGTGTGTTGCCTCCGATTTCTAAATTGAATCCCGGTCAGGCCATGTATCAATTCATCAGTGGTTATACCGCAAAAGTGGCAGGTACTGAAGCCGGCGTGACCGAGCCTCAGGCTACTTTCTCTTCTTGTTTTGGTCAGGTGTTCTTGCCTTTGCATCCAACGGTCTATGCCAAAATGTTGGGTGAAAAGTTGAGCGCAAGCCCAGAAATCAACGTTTGGTTGGTGAATACCGGCTGGAGTGGTGGTGGATATGGCGTTGGAAGTCGTATGAAGCTGTCTTATACCCGCGCTATGATTACTGCTGCATTGGAAGGCAAGTTAACCGGCGAATTTACCGCGCACCCTGTCTTTGGAATGATGATGCCAAATGCTTGCGAAGGCGTTCCAGCGGAATTGTTGCATCCAAGAAATACTTGGGCCGACAAAGAAGCTTACGACAAGCAGTGTGAGAAGTTGGCGCATTTGTTCAATGATAACTTCAAGAAGTTTGAGGACGGTGCCAGCGAAGAGATCAAGAATGCAGCGCCAAAGGTGAGTGCTGTAGGTTGATTGAGCGAACTGAATCGTTTTTAACGATACCCGGGTTTGGCGGAAACGTTAAACTTTGAGTATTGTGAACTTTAGAGTGATAAAATGAGAGGCCGCGCACTGCGCGGCCTCTCATTTTTGACCCATTCTGCACTATCTTTGCGGTATGGCGCTCAGTAGTCACGAAATCAAACAGAAATTCTTGTCGTTTTTTGAATCAAAGCAACACACTTTCGTTCAAAGCTCACCCATCGTTGTAAAAGGCGATCCAACCCTCATGTTCACCAACGCGGGGATGAATCAGTTTAAGGATTATTTCTTGGGCAATGCCGAAGCGCCCTATAAGCGTGTTGTGAACTCGCAAAAATGTTTGCGCGTGAGCGGAAAACACAATGATTTGGAGGAAGTAGGACACGATCATTACCACCACACCATGTTTGAAATGTTGGGCAACTGGAGCTTTGGTGATTTCTTTAAACAAGATGCCATTGCTTGGGCTTGGGAATTGATGACCGAGGTCTATGGTTTGCCTAAAGACCAGTTGTATGTCACTGTTTTTGAAGGAGATGCATCTGCGAATATTTCGTTCGACCAAGAAGCGCATGATCGCTGGGCAGAGTTCATCGATCCCAAGCGGATTTTGAAGGGCAACAAGAAAGACAATTTCTGGGAGATGGGTGATACAGGTCCGTGCGGACCGTGTTCCGAAATTCATTTTGATATGCGTTCGGCCGAGCAGCGTGAGGCCGTTGATGGCGCAACCTTAGTCAATCAAGATCATCCCGAAGTGATTGAAATCTGGAACCTGGTGTTCATGGAATTCAACCGCAAAGCCGATGGTAGCTTGGATCGTTTGCCAGCCCAACACGTGGATACCGGCATGGGCTTCGAGAGATTGGTGCGCGGAATTCAAGGAAAATCAAGCAATTACGATACCGATGTTTTTCAATTTATTATCCAAAATACCGCCAAATTGTGCGGTAAGAATTATGGAGATAATGAGGAGCAGGATATAGCATTTAGGGTTATCGCCGATCACTTGAGGGCAGTGAGTTTGTGCATAGCAGACGGACAGTTGCCATCAAACACGGGCGCAGGATATGTCATTCGTAGGGTTTTGAGAAGAGCCGTTCGCTATGGTTATTCGTACTTGGGATTCCAGGAATCGTTTTTTAATCAACTGGTTCCCGGTCTAGCCGATTACTTCGCCGGCAGTTTCCCTGAGTTAAAAGCGCAAGAGAGTTTTGTTCAGCGTGTGATTCAAGAGGAAGAAAATTCATTCTTCAGAACCTTGAGCTCAGGTATGGGGCGTTTGGGGGCGTTTATCGATCAGCATCCCAAGGGTGTTGTGGATGGTGCAACGGCTTTTGAATTGTATGATACGTTTGGGTTCCCTATCGATTTAACAGATTTGATCGCCCGAGAACGTGGTTGTTCGGTGGATATGGACGGATTCCAAGTCGCTTTGCAAGCACAGAAAGACCGCTCTAAGGCCGATGCGGTGAAGCAAACGGGGGATTGGATTACCATTATGGCCGACAGCGATGAGTCGTTTTGTGGATATGATGCAACGCAGTGTGTATCGGAGATTAGTCGACATAGAACCATCGTAGCCAAAGGAAAGAATTTGTATCAATTGGTATTGGATGTTTGTCCTTTTTACGCCGAAAGTGGCGGTCAAGTGGGCGATTCTGGT
>CAJBVU010000169.1 GCA_903959115.1 uncultured Bacteroidota bacterium | reverse complement strand
GGTTTGTTTCGCCAGTGGGCGAGAAAATAAGAGTGCATCGTGCACCTTACGGATTGGCGGTAAGTAATGATGGCAAATTTGCCGTGGCATTGCACAGCGGTGCGGTTACGTTGGTTGAGATGTCGACATCGGCCTCACAAGTAAGTCGTTTTCCAGAATTCGACGGCAAAGGCATTGATATCATCAAAGGTGCTTCGTTTGTAGGTGCCAGTTTTTCAAATAATAATCGGGTGGTTTATTTGAGTGGGGGCGACAAAGGGAAGATTTGGATGTTTGATGTGATTTTGAAGAAGTTGATTGATAGTGTTGATGTAAATCAGTTTCATCCAGAGGCTCCAAAAGAGGCTTTTGTGACGGATATTTTGGTAGACGATGTGAATGATGATTTGTGGGTTCTGGATAGAGCATGGTTCCAGCTGTATCGCATCGGATTAAAGGACAAAAAGCTAAAGGCGATGATTCCCACGGGTCGAATTCCCTTTGGACTTGCACTTTCAGCCAAGAATCATAAATTATTGGTGGCCAACGTGGGAATGTACGCTTACCCTGTTGTTCCTGGAGTGAATGAGGTAAGCAAAGACTCGTTTTTATTGCATTTTCCTGCCTATGGTGCCCATTCCAAAGAATCCATCGAAGGGGTTGAAAGGGAGGGACGTTTTATTCCGGGTTTGGGCGATCCCAATGCGGATGAATCGATGTCGGTTTGGATAGTAAATACCCTAACAAATACAGTGACAAACAAAATCAAAACTGGTGCGGCCATCGGGGAGTTTATTGAAGATTTGGAAGTGGTTGGTGGCTCTCATCCCAATAGTATTGTGTGTGATGATCGATATGCGTATGTGTCTCAAACCGGAAGCGATGATATTGCGGTGATTGATTTGAAGAAATCGCGACTGCTAAAATCTTGGCCCATTCGTACATCCTCGATTTTGGATGATACCAAAGGTTATATGCCTTATGGGTTGGATATTGATCGCAAAAATGGTCGGTTGTATGTTGCGTTGTTGGGTTACAATGCCGTGGCTGCTTTGGAATTAAAATCGGGAAAAAATTTGGGGATGATACCTGCAGGTTGGGGTGCGACGCGTGTGAAATGCAATCCGGTTACGCAAGAAATTTTAATTACTTCGGCGAGGGGATATGGCGCGGGACCCAACGGAGGTGCGGAATTTAAGGCGCCACCTCAAGGAACCTATATTGGTGATATTCAATTGGGATTGTTGCAAAGGGTGGCTATTCCAACGCTCGATGAATTGGCTGCGGGTCGCAAATCAACTTTGGATTACACGATGAAACCGGTAGTGAGAGATTCTGATGTTTCTATCTTTTTTGGACCCAATTCACCCATCAAACATATCGTTTACATCACCAAAGAAAATCGTACCTACGATGAAGTTTTGGGCCAGCTCGCGGGCGGTTTGGGCGATTCTAGCTTGAGTCGTTTTGGCGTAAACTGCGAATACACTTTGGAAGGTCAGTTGAAGATGATTCACAACGATCAGCAGTGGAAATACAATGCGGATTCTATCCAGAAAGACAGCATCAGACAAATAATGAAGGGGTTGAAAGTGACGCCAAATCATCAAAAAATAGCGAAGCAATTTTCGTATTCAGACAATTTTTATTGCGATAGCGATGCATCGATTCACGGTCACCATTGGATGTTGGGAACCATGCCCAATGAATATGTGGAAACCAATGCTGCCAATGCGGGTGATTTCATGACATTGTCTAAGTCGCCAGGACGCAGAATGCCTAGGACCACAGGTGCGATGGATCCGGAGGATTACAATCAGGTGGGCGGATTTTGGGAAGCCATCAAACGATCAAAAAAGAGCATTTATAATTTTGGGGAGGCCAATGAGTATTCTGGTGTCCG
>CAJBVU010000168.1 GCA_903959115.1 uncultured Bacteroidota bacterium | reverse complement strand
TCAGATGCAATTCCGTCATTGGTGGAATTCGATATTCGGATTTTTGTGTATCCTTTTTACGGCATTGGTTGTTCGTCGATTAACCCAAGGAAGTTGGGCGTTTGCATGGCTATCGTTTTTGTTGATGCTTTTGATGCCTAGGTTCTTTGGCGAGGCGATGAATAATCCGAAAGATGTTCCTTTTGCACTTGGTTATATCATGAGCTTATATTATGCCATCAGGATGTTCCAAAATTGGCCTCATTTCCGATGGAATAACGCATTGGGATTGGTATTAAGCACTGCCTTGGGCATAAGCGTACGTATTGGAGGTTTGTTGTCGGTTGCATTCTTTATTATGTACGCCGGCCTAAAATTTATTGAACACATCGGTTTCAAACAGTTTACCTCTCTTAAATGGAAAGGTTTCGGAGCTCTTTTTATTGCTACAATTTCTATTGGGCTCGGTAGTTATCTATTAGGGATTTCGCCATGGCCTTATGGTATTGATCAGCCGTTTACGAATCCATTGGAGGCGTTAAAAGAGTTTACAAACTATTCGGTTTCATTGCGACAGTTATTTGAAGGAAAGCTATACGATTCAGATATGCTGCCATTGTATTACCTAAGGAAATACCTTTTGATTACAACGCCCATTGCCGTTATGTTTGGATTGGGCTGTTTTGCTTTACTAGTCTATTCAAATCGCAAGCGCTTTACGAATGAAATTTTCTTGATTTTGTTTGCGGCAATTTTCCCAATTGTTTACATCTACATTCAAAAATCTCAAGTTTACGGAGGGATCCGACAAATTCTGTTCACCCTGCCCTGTTTCGTCACCATTGCTGTGATTGGATATCAGTGGTTCGGCGATTTACTATCTCGACTGAATAAGAAATTACAAATACTGCCCACGTTGATTGCGCTTGCTTTACTTGCGATGCCAACCAAATTTATTTTGGCCAACCACCCCGTGAGCTACAGTTATTTCAATGAAATTTATGGCGGTACAGCAAATGCTTATGGCGAATATGAGATGGACTATTACTTGGCTAGTTTGCGTCCGAGTGCAGAGTGGTTTCTAGAAAATGTAGCACGGAAACATCCAGAGAAGAAATATGAAGTTCTTACATACGGAATGGACCATGTGAAATACTATTGCAGAAACGACAAAAACGTACACGTTGGATACTCAAGATTTGATGATCGAAGTTCAAAAGATTGGGACTATTGTATTTTTTACAATGCCTATTTTGACAAGTCACGATTAACATCGGGTGAATTCCCTCCAAAAGGCACCGTTTATCAGCAATTGGTAGATGGTGTTCCATCTGGAATTGTTATCGAACGTCCGAGTCACGATGATTATAAAGGCATCAAAGCGATCGAAAATGACACCGCTTACGCAGTGGCTGCCTCTTTGCTCGAAAATTACTTAAAAATCGATCCTGCGCGTTCTGAAGTGCGATTCTACCTATCCTCTGCTTACATCGGCATGGGCAATATCGAAAAGGCCATACTGGCAGTGAAGGAAGCAAGAAAATATTATCCTGAATACAGCAGAGCGTGTTTTGCGCAATTCCAATATTTGATGAATGTAAAACGATACGATGAAGCCATCGATGTGATTTCACAGTATTTAGAATCCCGACCTCGTGATGGTGAAGGATTCATTATGAAGGCACAGGCACAAATGAGTAAAGGCGATATCAATTCCGGAATTGAAACGTTAAAAAATGCCGTTGCAATGAATCCCATGGATTACCGAGTGTATGATTTAGGAGCACAAGCCTATCAAATGTTGAAAGATGCTAGCAATTACAACATGTGGATACAAGCATCATCTTTGGGCAGCGCGACGAATCAAAATGATTTTCAAACTGCGGTACAAGCCGTAATGATGATTTACGAAGAAATTACCGGGAAGCCTCTAGACACTAAGAAATACGGTTTGGAGTAATTTGTTTCATCGCAAAATACACGATTAATTAAACCAATCTGCCGAGGCATTAATTGCCTTGAACTGACCTTTTTCATTTCGTTGGACCTGTGATCTACAAAAATTGGCATCGTGCTCAAAAATGAGCCACACCTTCTCTGATTCTAACCAAGGAAGTAGCATTTTCTTTTCCTCCATCGTTATTAAGGGTTGAATATCATAACCCATCACATAATTTACCGGAATGTGTGCGGCAGCAGGAATCAAATCTGCCATGTACATCAATTTTGTTGCACCCCAATGAATAATGGGCACTATCATACCAAAAGTGTGACCGTTAAATACTTTCAATTCAATACAATCGGCAAGTAAATCACCGTCATTAACGAAATTCAGAAGTCCCATTTCTTTCAAAATGAGATAATTCTCAGGTAAGAAAGATGCTCGTTCTCTGTCGTTGGGATTATTTGCGTGATTCCAATGTGATTCCGTTAAATGATAGATTGCATTGGGAAATTGAGGCAACAACATATCATCTCGCTTTATTATTGCGCCACCACAGTGATCAAAGTGTAAATGCGTAAGCAAAACATCGGTAATTTGATCGGGCGAAATTTCGTAGGATGCGAGTGAACCCATCAAACTATCCTCGCCATTTAAATCATAATGCCCATAAAACTTTTCACTTTGCTTGTTGCCGATACCCGTATCGATCAAGATTTTCCGATCGCCATTTTCTACCAATAAGCATCGCATCGCCCAATTACAAAGATTATTCTCATTTGCCGGTACAAGTTTATTCCAGATCACTTTTGGGACAACGCCAAACATGGCACCGCCATCCAATTTAAAGTTCCCTGTATGGATTGGTAAAACCCGCATTAGAACTCGTGATAAACATCTGTTAGCGCTTCATACCCCGTTTCTGTAATCAGAATGGTATGTTCAAATTGCGCACTCAATTTTCCATCGATTGTTCTCGCCGTCCAACCATCTTTCCTATCCACTTTTGCCCTTGCTTTTCCTGCATTAATCATCGGCTCGATTGTAAAAATCATGCCTGGCTTGAGGATCGGACCTGTATTTGCATCGGCAATGTGGGCCACATCGGGTGCTTCGTGAAACTTAAGACCTACGCCATGACCGCAAAATTCATAAACCACAGAATATCCATTTTTCTGGGCATGATTGGCGATGTTATATCCAATGTTATTCAATCGATTATCGGGAAAACATTGATCCATCCCAATCTGTAAACACTCCCTTGTGGTTTCAACCAGGCGCTTCGCATAATCACTAGGCTCCCCCACATAATACATTTTACAAGTGTCGCCGTAATAACCACCCAGTATTGTAGTGACATCGATGTTCACGATATCGCCATGCACTAGAACCGTTTGATTGGGCACGCCATGACAAATAACTTCATTGGGAGAAATGCAACAAGAGTGTTTAAATCCGCGATATCCTTTTGTAGCGGGAACCGCCCCATTATCTCGCACAAACTCTTCACATTTTTTGTCGATGTCGATGGTCTTCATTCCAGGAACAACAAATTGTTCCAGATATTTCAATGTTTCAGCAGCCAATTTTGCACTCTTTCGGATGCCTTCGATTTGCTCGGGTGTTTTAATTACGATAGCTGACATAATAGAATTAAGAATTTCCCTTTGCGATGGCTTGGATTAAATCTTGCTTGGTGATGATATGCCAATTCCCTCCCATGTCCATCGTCAATACGGCCGCATTGGCTTTGTTGATTTTTGTCGATACTTCTTCTATCGTAGCCATATGACTTACGATGGGATAAGGTTTGCCCATGAT
>CAJBVU010000167.1 GCA_903959115.1 uncultured Bacteroidota bacterium | reverse complement strand
CATCCCCATTCTATTTCAGCTATGGCGATCAAACCAAAAAATCCCACGGCTATTCAAAAATCACTTTTAAAAACTTCTATCCGCACATAGACCTAATCTACGAAATCCAGCCGAATTCAGTGGGTTTCAAATACTCTTTCTTCGTACATCCAGGTGGTAATATTCAATCCATTCGATGGCAAATTTCGCCAGAATCACAAACCGAAATCAATGCCAATGCCACCATGGTATCCAAATTGCCCTCCATGCAGGTTTCACAAACCCAGTGGCGTATTTTTCAGCAAGATTCACTACCTATAGCGTTTTCGATTCAAAAAAATCAAAGCCTGTATTTACTTGATGTAACACAATATAATCCAAATCAAACACTCATCATCGACCCGTGGGTTCATGTGATTAACAACATGGACACAGCAAGCTGGCCCTCTTGGGATGCAGCAAACAAAGCATTGATCGAGGCGAAGAATTGTGGACTCAATTTACAGTACGACAACCATGGCAACGTATACGTATATGGCGGTGCAGGACAATGGGGATGGTACCTGGCTGGAAACTCCACAAAAATTGCCAAATACAGCGCCGCAAATGGTTCACTGAAATGGATTTTTCAAGGCACAATAGATACGATTAAATGGCACCTCAACGGCTCTACAACTGGCAATTACACCAATTTCATGGTTGAACCTGTAAAACACAGTCTAATTTTGGGACAAGATGCACCTGATTATGATTTTACCACAGGCAAACTCAATAAACCCCGCATCGTTCGATTGGATTCAAATGGCTTTTATGACGGATTCGTTAAGACCTATCCCCCCAAAACCAATACTTTCAATCAAATGCACTGTGATTGCATCGAAAATAAATACAAAGCCTTGGGCACAAATGGTGTGATGGTCCAACTCAACGATACAGGTATTATTTCCTCGAAAATGTTGTATACCTACACGGGGCAATACAAAGACATTCGCGCCGCAGCCCAAGACCCATCGGGAAATCTATTTAACTTAGTAAAGTTCGATGCCACGGCTTCTTTGGGCACAATCAATGACACCCTATTTCGGGTAAACAAAAACTCACAAAGCAATCTCTGGACACAATCCCCTCCGATACATTTTCTGGGCAGTAGTGGCAGAACATGGCGCTTTTCACCTAACAGAAACCTATTAATTTTCAATTCAAATGCCGTAGCCGCCAACAATTATTTCGCATTCACTTTTGATGGAAAAACGCTCACTGCTTACAATAAAAAAACCGGTAAAATACTCGATACCTTCACCAACAATCTCGATACGCAAAATATGCAATTTGGTGTGGCCACCGACTATTCCAATCACATCTTTGTTGGGAATTATCGACCCAAATTGGCAGTATTTACTTTCCTCGGAGATACGTTTAAAAAAGAAGCAGATATCATCATCGACTCCTCTAGAATCAAAGAAATTGGTCGCATACAGGACGTAAAATACAACATCCAAAACAACATGATTTATGCTACCGGAGAAAAATTGGTTGCAGCCATTGCAAACCCCTACACCAGCATCGATTCCACCCTATTATTCAATTCCAACGGCCCCGTAACCTGTGATGATTATCTCCTTGTCACTTTGCCCCGATGCGATTCAGCCTCAAAGTATTCATTCGTTTGGACCGATAACAAAACCCAAAAAATCGTTAAGCAAGTCGATTCGCTAAACCACTTTTCAGATACCCTGTTTTATCCCACCCCAGGACAGCAATACACCGTTAAAATCCAGCGTAATTTTCATTGCAACGGCGCATTTACTCGGTATCAACTTCAGTCCAATCCCAAACAGTTCAATACGCAATCAATGCAATTCTGTGCAGCTGATACTTGGGCCCACAATGGATTCTCGCATCACCGCGATACCACCTTCACCGACTCCCTCAAAAACCAAT
>CAJBVU010000166.1 GCA_903959115.1 uncultured Bacteroidota bacterium | reverse complement strand
GGCACAGAATCCATTTCTAGACGGAGCTTAGACGCAGCTTCATCCAATAAATCGATGGCTTTGTCTGGCAAAAAACGATCATTGATATAACGCTGACTCATCTCCACAGCAGAAATGATGGCTTCGTCCTTAATACGTACTTTATGATGCACCTCATATCGCTCTTTCAAGCCACGCAAAATGGAAATGGCTTCTTGGGTATCGGGTTCTTCTACCAATACTTTTTGGAAACGACGTTCTAAGGCTTTGTCGGTCTCGATGTACTTTTGATATTCGGCGAGGGTAGTAGCGCCAATGGCGCGAAGTTCACCCCTTGCCAAAGCGGGTTTTAAGATGTTTGCCGCATCCATAGCACCGTCACTACGTCCGGCACCTACCAAGGTGTGAATCTCATCAATAAAAAGAACTACTTCACCCGCGGCACCCGTCACTTCTTTCACTACGGATTTAAGGCGTTCTTCAAATTCTCCTTTGTATTTGGCACCCGCAACCAAGGCGCCCAAATCCAAACTGTAAATTACTTTGGATTTTAAGTTTTCAGGGACATCGCCGCGTATGATACGCATCGCCAAACCTTCGGCAATGGCGGTTTTACCCACGCCAGGTTCACCAATCAATACGGGGTTATTTTTGGTACGGCGGGATAAAATTTGTAGTACGCGACGTATTTCATCGTCTCTGCCAATTACGGGGTCCAACTTTCCCTCTCTGGCCATTTGGTTGAGGTTAAGTGCGAATTTTTTAAGGGAATTAAACTGATTTTCGTCGGTTTGAGAATTTACCTTGTTTCCACCGCGCAAGGCTAGAATCGCTTTCACGAGATCCGCGCGTTTGATACCTGAGTCCTTTAATATATTTGATGCGGCGTCTTTTCCCTCCAGAATCCCCAACAGCAAATGTTCATTGGTTACGAATTCGTCCTTCATTTCACCCATCGCTTTTTCAGCGGCAGTGGTTACGGAATTCAGGGCTTGTGATAAATATACTTGTCCGCCCTCAACTTTGGGAAGACCTTGTATCGAAGCATTTACGGCTTGTTCAATGCGAGAGAGGTTCGCACCTAGCTTTCCAGCGATAAACTGCAGGGTTTCCTCATCGTCCGTAATCATGGCGGCTAGCAAGTGAACCGGTTCCATCGCCTGTTGCTTGTTGGCGATCACCAGCTGCTGAGCCTTTGACAATGTGTCCTGTGCTTTGATGGTAAATTGTTGTAAATTCATGATGCTCCAATGCTGTCAAATCGGATTCCATTGTAGATTCTAGGACTATTGTAGACAGAATGACACCCATCGAGTGGGATGGGGCACTGATTTAATGGACAATTTGACGGATTAATCGTGTTCGTCCTGTTCGATGGCTTCCAAAGGCAATTCACCTTCTTCTG
This sequence comes from uncultured Bacteroidota bacterium, assembly GCA_903959115.1. GTDB lineage: Bacteria > Bacteroidota > Bacteroidia > NS11-12g > UBA955 > UBA955. The sequence continues at coordinate 12,631 of CAJBVU010000166.1, read as the reverse complement.
ATACTTCGTCAGGAATCTCAGTGGTTTCTCGCTTCTTAGCAGGGCCTTTGAGTCGAGCCCAAGCATCGGGATGAATACACACTTTAAATATGGCGGTGTCGATTGTTCCGGAGTCTTTGGCCAGTAATCGACGTCGTAATGCACTGAAATGACCATTATTTCCGCGAACGCATCCATTTGAATCCAAAAACCACCGCACTTTTTTAGGCATCGGAATGATGCTAGCAAGGAAGGTACATTCGCCTAAGTTTAGATCGCTCGGGTTCTTATGGAAATAGAATCGCGACGCTTCGGTCACCCCAAAAATGCCAGGACCCCATTCAATTACATTCAAATAGACTTCCAGAAGGCGGGATTTTGAAACCAATCCACGTCGTTCCATCAACCAGGTCAGTAGAATTTCTTCTACTTTTCTGGCGATGGTTTTTCTTCTGCCAAGGAACACGTTCTTTACCAACTGCATCGAAATGGTAGAACCCCCGCGCGCGAATCGCTTTTGCTTGTAGTTCTGGGCGATACTTGAGCGAAATGCATCCATATAAAACCCTTGGTGATGATAAAAATCGGGGTCTTCGCTGCGCATCACACATCGCGTAAGATCCTGACTGATATTGTCGATTCGAGTATAATTTCCATTCGATTCACCTACCTGAAAACGGGCAACCACTTCGCCTTTTTCCCAATAGGTATAAGTGAACTCACCGTTCATGATCCGAGGGTCCACATTTCCCCATTTCACGATTGTAAAATCCTTACTGGGCCACATTTTGCTCTCCAAGATACAATCGCGGGGTTTTTCATGCTCCATGGCAAACTGGAATCGATATTCAAGGGTTCCGGTGGCCTGGGGTATCCCGATGTTGCGGAAAAGGCCAACGGGTAAACTGGCAAAAAAATCGTTCGCCTTGAGTCGAGGCATGTAAATGTTAAAAGCGTATTTGGGGTTGTTTCCTCCTTGGTATTGGGCGAAAACGTTGGCGTTGATGTGGTTTATCTGTACGGAACTCTGACTGTCGAGTTCAAAAAATCCATCTTTAATATCGCAAACAAACCTACCGTTGGCAGAGTCCACTTGAACCAGCGTATCAGAAATCCTTTCGTCGTTTACCTGCAAACCTACAAATCCACCGCGTAAATCGGCATGGATTGCACCAAATGACTCACCCAATTCGTTGACCTCGAAATCGGCTTTTTGGAATCCCAAGCCATTTAATACCAATGGGATAGAGACGAATTTTTGGTTTTTACTCGGCGTTATTGTCACGTGACCGGTAAGATCGTCTTTGTCGATATCGCCCTGCAATACAAACTCAATTGATTTTGTGGTGGTAGCGGGTAGGGTGTCGACGTCTGATTTTCTTCGTCTTCGATATTCTTTTTTCTCCTTTTCGGTGGTGATTTTTTCGCTTGTCGCGAGCAACTGCATCGACAGTTCTTTGTGTTTGAAAAGTGTATTGGGCAATTGGAGAGAGAAAGTACCGGTGGTATCTGTCAGTGCCATTTGGGTTTGGCGCATTTCAAGGTGATTGGGAGCCTTGCCGATATACGATTCGAGTTGTCTAAATAGACTTACGATGGGGTCTTTGTTAGGTTTCGTCTTTTCATCGGGTTTTTCGTCGCTACCCATCAAACCACAATAATTGCAGTAATCGGGGAGGTTTACAAGGTTCAAGGAAAGTTGTTCCGTTTCGAAACCTGATAAACCGATATCCCAAAATTTCCAGATGTTTAGTCCGATGGCCAAATCATCGCAGGCAAAAACCGGTACTTTTGGAAGTGACTTATAGATTGATTTTTGCGCTAGAGGAAGCGTATCGTTTGGCGTTGGAATCTGTTGATTGTAATTGAGTGAAATGCCTTTCAAATGAACCCCAAACAGCCATGTGAAGCCTTTTTCTTGACAGGTGAGTGAATAGCCTTTTTTCTCCAATTTTACTACGGCCTTGTTGAAAGCCCAGTTGAGGAGAAGACCTCTGCATGAAAGCCAAACGATTAAAAATATAGTAAAACCAATCCCAGCAAACCATGATGTTTTCTTAAGCCATTTGAATCCCCGATTTGGATCGGTGAGCCACTGCCAAAGAAAATCAATCCAAGTTCGGATGCGTTCCAGTATAGTTATACGGGGTGATTTGTCTGAGCTCATTTTTTACAGCGTCTGTAATATCCAGTTGGTTAATGAAATCGGCGATGCTTTCGGCAGTGATTTTACTGTGTGTTCGGGTTAGCGCTTTCAATGCCTCATAAGGATTGGGATAGCCCTCGCGCCTTAAGATGGTTTGAATGGCTTCAGCCACCACTGCCCAGTTGCTATTCAAGTCTGCTTCTAAGGCCGCTTCGTTTAGAACCAATTTATTCAATCCTTTGATTAAGCTGTTCAAAGCAATTATTGTGTGTGCGAATGGGACGCCAATGTTACGCAAAACGGTGCTGTCGGTAAGGTCTCTTTGTAAACGAGAAACGGGTAATTTAGCCGACAAATGCTCAAACAATGCGTTGGCAATGCCTAAGTTTCCTTCTGCATTTTCAAAGTCGATAGGGTTAACCTTATGTGGCATCGCACTAGATCCCACTTCACCTTCTTTGATTCTCTGTTTGAAGTAGTCCATGCTCACATAGGTCCAAACGTCGCGCGAAAAATCAATTAATATCGTATTAATGCGCTTCCAATTATCAAACTGGGCCGCCAAGAAATCGTAAGGTTCAATCTGCGTAGTAAACGGCACGCGATACAAGCCCAAATCCTCACCCACAAATTTGTCGCCAAATGCCAACCAATCCGTATCAGGGAAAGCTACGTGATGGGCATTGTAATTACCTGTTGCTCCTCCAAATTTGGCGGAATATGGGAGTTTAGACAATAAGTTGATTTGACCTTCCAAACGAGCTACGAACACATACCATTCCTTGCCCAAACGGGTAGGAGAGGCGGGTTGACCGTGGGTCTTGGCCAATAATGGAATATCTTTCCAAGCCTGTGATTGAGATATTAGTATTTGAATTACTTCGTCAAGGGCAGGCAGCATCACAGCATTGCTCGCTTCTTTAAAACTCAAAGGAATCGCAGTGTTGTTGATGTCTTGAGAGGTAAGGCCAAAGTGAACCCATTCCTTGTATGCCTGTAAACCCAAGGCATCCATTTTCTCTTTGATGCAATATTCAACCGCTTTAACGTCGTGGTTGGTTGTCTTTTCGATGGTTTTTACCCGCTGAACGTCGACTTCGGGAAGATTTTCGCACCAACTTGTAAGTGTGTTTTGATGTTTGAGGAGTTCGCTCCAATCTACATTTGGAATCACCTTTGCCAAGGCAAAAAGATAGGCGACCTCAACGCGGATGCGGTATTGAATGAGTCCGGCTTCTGAATAATATCGTTTTAAATCTTTAGTTCCGCCGGCATATCTACCGTCTACGGGTGAAATTGCATACAGAGGGCTGGCATCCATTCTGCAAAAATACAACGCAACTTGGGTTTTACCTTATTTTAATTCCATTTTCAGGAATCGGCCGGTATGGCTTTCTTTATGTTTTGCCACCTGTTCCGGTGTGCCCGATACCAATATCTCGCCACCACCTGATCCACCCTCAGGTCCAATGTCAACAACCCAGTCCGCCACCTTAATCACGTCCATATTATGCTCAATGACAACAATTGTGTTGCCTTTGTCTACCAAAATGTTCAATACGCCAAGCAACTGTTTGATATCGTTGAAGTGAAGTCCCGTTGTTGGCTCATCCAATATGTAGAGGGTCTTCCCTGTATCGCGTTTGCTCAATTCGGTTGAAAGTTTCACACGCTGTGCCTCTCCACCGCTGATGGTTGTGCTCGACTGGCCTAAGGTGAGGTAACCCAAACCCACGTCTTGCATTGTTTTCACTTTGCGCTGGATTAATGGAATGTTCTCAAAGAAGTCTACTGCGGTATCGATCGACATTTCTAAGACATCGTTGATGCTTTTGCCTTTGTATCGTACTTCCAGGGTTTCACGGTTGTAGCGTTTGCCTTGGCATTCATCGCACAGGACTTCAACATCAGGAAGGAAGTTCATTTCGATGACCTTTTTTCCGCCGCCGCCGCAGGCTTCACATCGACCTCCTTTGACATTAAAGCTGAATCTTCCAGGCTTGTATCCGCGGATTTTTGCTTCCGGTAAGTTGGTGAAAAGGTTGCGAATTTCTTGAAATACACCCACATAAGTAGCCGGATTGCTCCTTGGCGTACGTCCAATAGGACTCTGGTCGATACGTATTACCTTGTCGATGTGATCCAACCCATCAATGCTTTTAAATGGTAAGGGCTTATAGCTGGAAGCATAGACTTTATTGTGTGCTGCAGTGAATAGGGTTTCGTTGATCAGACTGGATTTACCGCTACCGCTAACGCCGGTAATTGCCACAAATAAGCCAATCGGAATTTCTAAGTCTACATTTTTCAGGTTATGGCCCGTGCATCCTTTCAATTTGAGTCTTTCTGTTGATGCCTTTCTTCGTTTTTCCGGGACAGGTATGCTGTCTTCACCGCGAAGGTATTTTCCCGTAATTGCATCGGACTGAATAAAATCTTTGACCTCACCGCTGGCAACGATCTGACCGCCATGAACGCCTGCATTTGGGCCAATCTCCACCAACCAATCGCTGGCAAGCATCATGTCCTTATCGTGCTCTACGACTAAAACCGTATTGCCCATATCGCGCAGATCCCTCAAACTCTGAATCAATCGTTCATTGTCGCGCTGATGCAATCCAATACTCGGCTCATCCAATATATAAAGCACATTCATTAGCTTGCTACCAATTTGGGTTGCCAAACGAATACGCTGTGCTTCTCCGCCCGATAAAGTTCTTGCGGGGCTATTTAGGGTGAGGTATCCAAGGCCAACGCCTACCAAGAAATCGAGACGACTTTTGATTTCCTTAATCAGTTCAGTGGCAATTGTGGCTTGTCTTTCCGTGAGTTTATCGTGTACTGCGTGGAACCAGTTTGTGAGCACATCAATATTCATGTTACTCAACTGGGCGATGTTGTTTTCGGCGATAATAAAATGCAGTGATTCTTGCTTCAATCTGGCTCCATGACATGTATCGCATGGCTTTTGGTGCATGAATTCTTCTGCCCACTGACGCAGTTTATCGTCCTCGGATTCAAAATAATTCTCCGTGATATAATGAACCACCCCTTTGTATTGAGATTCGTAGGATTTCTTTTGACCTTGATGGTTGATGTGACTAACCATGATGGGTTCGTCGTAGCCATACAGTATGCACTGAATTTGTTGATCGCTGAGTTTTGAGATTGGATCCGCGAGGCTAAAATCTAGCACTTTTGCAAGGGCACGAAGTTGGCTAAACGTCCAGTTTTCTCTGAGCTCACCAATTGGTACGATTCCGCCGCGATTTATAGATTTGCTGCGATCGGGGATGATGAAATCGATATTGACCTCGGCAGTTTCGCCCATGCCTTCGCAGGTTGGACAAGCGCCGTAGGGTGAATTGAATGAGAAGGAGTTGGGTTGGGGTTCATCGTAACTGAGGCCACTAATGGGGTCCATCAAGAAACGCGAAAAATGCACAAGCTGATCGTCGGCATCCAGGACCATCATGTTTCCACTGCCCATTTTCATAGCAATTTTCACACTTTCGGTAAGTCTACCCGTAGAGCCACTTTGCACTTGCAAGCGATCTATCACCACTTCGATATCGTGGATTTTATATCGATCCACCTGCATGCTGCCTGTAATGTCGGTGATTTTTCCATCCACCCTAACCTTGTTATAGCCCTTCTTTTTGATTTGCTCAAATAGGTCGCGGTAATTTCCCTTACGTCCTTTCACAACTGGAGCGAGGATGGCAACTTTCTGGGTATCGAACTTTTGCACCATGGCATCCATGATTTGCTGTTCGGTAAGTTTTACCATTTTTTCACCGCTGATGTAACTCACGGCTTCTCCAGCACGGGCAAAAAGGAGTCGCAGAAAATCATAGACTTCCGTAACGGTGCCCACGGTACTTCTAGGGTTTTTGCTAACGGTCTTTTGTTCGATGCTGATTACGGGGCTGAGGCCGCGCACTTTATCGACATCAGGGCGCTTCATATCGCCGATGAACTGACGGGCATAGGCGCTAAAACTTTCTAGGTAACGTCGTTGACCTTCAGCGAATAGGGTGTCGAATGCGAGCGAGCTTTTGCCAGATCCTGAAAGTCCCGTAAAAACGACGAGTTTATTTCTTGGAATGGTTAGATCGATGGATTTTAAATTGTGTTCCCGAGCGCCCAAAATTTCGATGCTGGGTTGATTGGCATCGGGCTGGTGAATGTGCTCAGAAACATTGTTTTTCATGGATTTGCAAAGGTACAAAACAATGCATCGGAAAGAAAGATTTATTCAGAAAATTCCTAGGGCAAACATGGGTTGTTTACCAACTTCCGCCAGCGCCACCGCCATTGAATCCGCCGCCGCCACCAAAACCGCCCCAATCGCTAGATCCACCGCCACCGAATCCACTTCCGCCGCCGCTGCCGCCACCAAAGCCACCCATGAATAATAGGGGCCAAGCGCCTACGCCGGAATTGTAACGGCCATTTCTGCGATAGCCGCCGCCACCGCCTCCGCGCGACATGATGATTAGCAAAATAATGGCAACTACGATACTTACCCAACCTCGGGTACCACTTTTACGTTTTCTTGTCGCTTTGCCCTTGAATTTACCCATCAAGGCCTGCTCAAATGCCAGCGTTGTTTGGGCTATAGCATTGAAATAATCTTTATTTCGTAGGTTAGGAACTAGGAAGTCGTTTTCGATCTGACCCAAACGACTTGCGCCGAGTTTGTCTTGCATTTGATCTGCCGTAACGGTAAAGAATTTTCTATCGTTTATGGCGATATACAGAAGTATACCATTGTTTTTATTCTTTTGTCCTACGCCCCAACCTCTGGCAAGGAACATCGCGCGATCTATCGCAGCAAGGCCATTGGCACTGGGTTCAAGCACCACGGCGATTTGCGATGATGTTGAATCTTCGTAAGCAAAAAGTATCTCGTCCAGTTGTTTGATTTGGGCCGCACTTAGTACGTTGGCATAGTCGTTCACGTGACCTTTGTAGGCCGGTAGGGTTTGCTCTGCCTTCAATGAACCCACGCAGCTAATGAATAGGGCAAGAATCGCCAACCTCACCGTATTTGATACGTCCGCGAAAATCTTTGCCTCAATTGCCATTGGAAATCTCATTGCTTAGTTCGTTCGGGTTAATATCGCCAGGGGCAAAGTATTGGGATAATAAGGTTGCTGACTCTTCGATGCCTAGTAAAACGCCCGTTTTAAATTGCTGCTGTTGGAAATGATTCTGCATCGCATCGCGCATCTGGTCCCATTGACCGGGAGCGACTTTAATGTTGATGCCTTCATCGCCAAAAATGGCAAATTGTTTGGTGTATGGAGCCAGGTAAATCAATATGCCATTGCGGTCTGCGGTTTTGTGCATTCCCAATTTTTTGAAAGTTTTGGTTGCTGCTTTTACCGCATCGGTGGTTTGATTTGAATGGCTAATGTGAACTCGAATCTCAGCAGATGTCAGATTTTCGGCCTCTACTATGGCAGCAACGATTTCAGATTCCTCTGTTTCTGTGAAGAGCTTAATGCGTTTTTTAAGGCCGGTGGCCAGCATCAAACCATTAAAAAGAGAGGAAAATTGGAACGACATTATTAATCTTTCAGTGCGTCTTTGATGTTTACGCGCTTCTCGGAGCCTTTGTCCGCGGCAAATCCTGATTTCTTTTCAAATCCAAACATGCCAGCAAAGATGTTACTTGGGAATTGACGTACAGAAAGGTTGTATTGCTTAACCGCAGTATTAAAGTCGCTACGCGCAGTACGAATCATATTTTCTGATTCAGAAATCTCAAATTGCAAATTCTCATAACCTTTGGTGGCTTTCAAATCAGGATAACGCTCCAAAACGATCATCATTCTGCTGAATGACGATTGTTGGGCTGATTCGAACTTGTTCAAATTCTCAGGCGTAAGTTGGTCGCTGGTTAATTTGACTTGACCGGCACTGGCTCTTGCGTTGGTGATTTCTGTTAATGTCGATTTCTCGAATTTTGCTTCTGCGCTTACGGCTTCTGCAACCTGAGCGATTTTATCTGCGCGATTTTGGTAAGCAACTTCTACGTTGTTCCAAGCATTAGATAAAGTTTCGTCTTGATTTACCAAGCCGTTGTAACTTCCTCTGATCCACAAAAAGGCGATTAATACTACCCCTACGATGATGAGGGTGCGAATGGTTTTACTGTTCATTTTTTTGTTATTGTTAGGCCAAAGGTACTCTCAAAATGCTTGCCCAATTTTTCTTTTACGGCAAACATGTCAATTTTTCCGCCCAATTCTTTCTCCATACTCGTAACGCCCTTGTCTACTATGCCGCAAGGCACGATATGATTGAACATGCCGAGGTCGGTATTTACGTTTAACGCGAGGCCATGCATACTGACAAAACGACTGCATTTGATACCAATCGCAGCGATTTTTCGCTCGGTGGGTTGGTCAATATCGATCCAAACACCAATTCTGTCCTTAATGATGCCCGCTTCAATCCCATAATCCGCGAGGGTTTTGATGATTGTGGTTTCAATGCCCTCAACAAATCTCTTTACACCCATATTGAGTGCCTCTAAGTCAAAGATAGGGTAAACAACCAGTTGCCCAGGTCCGTGATAGGTGATATCGCCCCCGCGCTCTATATCGTATACTTTCGCCTCCATCGCCGAGAGCGCCTCATCGGTCGCCAACAAATTCTCCCTATCAGCACTTTTTCCAAACGTATAAACGTGCGGGTGCTCAATCATGATTAGATGTAGGGGTTCCGTTGGTAGTAGATTAGATTTATTCTGAATCATCGCATCAAAAAGAGATCGCTGGAAGTCCCAGGTTTCTTCATAGGTCTGATTTTGTAATAAATGCAACTGACAATTCAACATTTTGCAAATTTAGCCAAAACGTGGGGATGCAATTGATAATTCGAAATAAGGGTGACATTTTTGAAATCGTGAATATGGAAATTGAGCGTTTGGAACATTTTTGGGAGATGAGTGGATCCAAAAAACGGGTAGGAGATTGGGGCGAAAAACAAGCGCGTGATTGGTTGGTTAGGCAGGGCGTTGAAGTTTTACATCAAAATTGGAGAAGTGGGCATAAGGAGATTGATATTATCGGTAGGCAAACAGATGTGTTAATCTTTATTGAGGTGAAATGTAGAAGCACATCTATTTTTGCACCTCCAGAAACAGCGGTAAATTCCAAGAAATGGAAGAACATCGGTATAGCGGCAACAGATTACATGATAAAAAATAAATATTTTGGAAAATTTCGGTTTGATATTTTGGCTGTGACAATTACGCCTTACTGCAAGCAAATCATGCACTTCAAAGATGCTTTTGATCGTTCAAAGACAACCCTTTGTTGAAAATAGATGTCATTGATTTTACATATAACTAAGCCAACCCTAGAAACTTTGAATTTAATTTGCGAACGATAATGAGACTGAGTAAGATTAATTTAACCGCGGCCTTCGCTTTTTTGAGTATTGTAAATATCGCAAAATCACAACATAAATGTGGTAGTGATATGCATAATGATCGCATTTTAAAAGAGCATCCTGAAGCAAAATTGCTTGAAGATCAGATGAATGCTGAGGCAGATTCCAAGAAAGTGGAATCAAGAGCTGCGGTCTACACAATTCCTGTCGTTTTTCATGTGATTCACACAAATGGAGCTGAAAATATTAGCCGCGAACAAATCTTGGACCAAATGCGTGTAGTGAATGAAGATTTCAATTTGTTAAATAGCAATCGCAATAAATTGCGTTCAACATTCGCCGGTTTGGCCGCAGATTGTCAGATTAAATTTGAATTGGCAAAAATTGATCCCAACGGGAATTGCACAGACGGTATTAATCGTGTGTATTCATCCGCTGGAGTCCAAATGGATATGACCACCGAACCAGTAAAAAGTTTGATAATTTGGCCTTATACCAAGTATTTAAATATCTGGGTGGTTTCATCAATCAGTGGTGGTACTGGCGGCGGTGAAGTCCTAGGGTATGCAGTCTTTCCGTGGGCTGCCAAATTTAGTAAAGATGGAATCGTGATGAAATCAGATCGCGTTGGAACCATTGGGACAGCAGTTGCTTCGGATAGCGGCCGTACTTTAACACATGAAATTGGACATTGGTTGGGTTTGTATCATGTATTTCAAGACGATTGTGCCAATGGCGACAAAGTAGACGACACGCCTCCAGCAACAGGACCTTTTACAAATGCAAACTGCCCGGCGGCCGGCAATAGTTGTAGTACAGATTCTCCAGACAAATTGGATTTGTGGGAAGATTATATGGATTACTCGAACGGTTCTTGTCAGTGTTTATTTACTAAATTACAAAAGACGCGGATGCATTCATATTTAACATCTGGAACGAGTCCTAGAACTACCAATGTTTCGGCTAGCAATCTGATTGCAACAGGCGTGTCGCCATCATCGGTAGCCCCTGTAGCTTCATTTGTTTCAAGTTCTCAAGTGATTTGCGCTGGTCAATCGGTGAAGTTTTATGATTTGAGTTGTAAGTCGATTCCAACGGCTTGGTCGTGGACATTTACAGGTTCATCTCAGCCAAGTGCATCGACTCAGAACCCCACAGTTACATACCAAACGCCAGGGGTTTATCCCGTTTCGTTGACGGTTCAAAATACCAAGGGAAGTAATTCTGTCACGAAGAGCAGTTATATAACAGTATTAAAAGCGGCAGGCGCAAATAAGCCAAATTTTGAACAAGGTTTCGAAAATGGTGATCCCGCCTCTTTTACCAACTCAGAAAAATTCGTTCATAGCTCACCAATAACGTCAAGATTTGCGTTGGAAACAACTGTTGGATACACCGGAAGCAATTGTTACAAAGCACCCATAGCAACGGGGAGTGCAGCGGGTAATACATACAGTATTACATTGCCAAGTTTTGATATCTCTGGTATGGGCGCTTCAACACCCAGATTTACTTTTTATAGTTCTTATGCTCAGCCTGATGCAACGGTGACAGAAACCATGCGTGTGTATGTATCTACCGATTGTGGTGCTACATTCAAGCAAATATTGGAAAGATCCGGCGCGGCTTTGGCGTACAGCGGTCAGGTATATACCAACAATTTTAAGCCTACTAAATCAACCAATTGGCGTTTATCTGGGGTTACATCCTTGTCTTCAATTGGGTATGGTTTGAACCAAAATTTGACATTCCGCATTGATGTAATCAGTGGCGGGGGAAATCCTGTTTACATAGACAATATCAATATTGGGGCGTTTTATGCCGGTGTAAATACTATTGGAAAGGATTTGATGGGTTTTGAAGTAAGTCCCAATCCTGTAGAGTCCAATTCTAAAATTGTAATTCATTCTGCCATCACCGATGAGGAAGTAACCGTTGTACTTCTAGATTTGCAGGGTAGAAAAGTTGCAAATATTTTTTCAGGTAAAATCTTAGAATCGAACACAACACTTTATATGTCTGATTTGTTATTACCAAGCTCTGGATTGTATGTCATTAGCATGGAGTCGAGCAAGGGTAGCATTCAGAAACCAGTCATTTTCGGAAAATAATACATGTCAATCAAGAACTTAGTAATCGTTGAGTCACCTGCCAAAGCCAAAACCATCGAGAAGTATCTCGGGGAGGGCTTTATTGTAAAATCTAGCATGGGTCACATCCGTGATCTGTCGTCCGGCGATTCTGCCATCGATGTAAAAAATGGATTTTTGCCCAAATATGAGGTGCCAGATGAAAAGAAAAAATTGGTTGCCGAATTAAAGAAATATGCCAAGGACGCTGAAACGGTTTGGTTGGCATCGGACGAAGACAGAGAAGGAGAAGCCATTAGTTGGCATTTATTTGAGGTATTGGGTCTCAAAGAGGAGAATACCAAGCGTATTGTTTTCAATGAAATCACCAAGACTGCGATTTTACATGCGATTGAGAATCCTAGAACCATCGACAAGTGTTTGGTAGATGCGCAGCAGGCCCGACGTGTTCTGGATCGATTGGTGGGTTTTGAACTTTCGCCCATCTTGTGGCGTAAGGTGCAGCCCAAATTGTCGGCAGGACGTGTTCAGTCGGTGGCCGTAAAATTGGTGGTTGAACGTGAACGTGAAATCAATGAATTTGATGCCAAATCAGAATTTAAGGTGATTGGGGAATTTAAAACGCAGGAAGGTAAGATTCTCACTGCAGAAAACACCCAAAAGCCCAAGAATGCAGATACGGCAAAGGCTTTTTTGACATCGTTGATTGGTGAGACATTCTCAGTGACAGGTTTAGAGGTGAAGCCCACTTTTAGAAATCCTTCACCACCTTTTACAACATCTACTTTGCAACAGGAAGCCTCAAGGAAATTGGGTTACGATGTTACCACAACCATGAGAATCGCGCAGAAACTCTACGAACATGGTCACATCACATATATGCGTACCGATTCTGTGAATTTGAGCAAAATGGCTATGGCTGCTGCCAAATCAGAAATCGAAACTACGTTTGGTGAAAAGTACTCTCAGGTTAGGAATTATACCACAAAGAACGAATCGGCTCAAGAAG
>CAJBVU010000165.1 GCA_903959115.1 uncultured Bacteroidota bacterium | reverse complement strand
TTTTGGTGGTGGTTTTACTTGGGGTAGTATTTACCTCAAATGGGCTTACGATTCCAATTAATTCACTTTTTGTATTACGCTGCGATAGATAAAATCGCCATGGAGGTCAATTCCCCCACAAAATTCTTCTGATACTAGTTGTAAATTTTTGTTTGATTGCAAAATCTGCTTGATGTTATTTTCGTTTTCTGCTGCAAATATTGAGCATGTGAGGTAAACGAGATACCCACCAATGGCAAGGCTCGGCAATACATTCTGCAAAATACTCAATTGTCTTTCAGCGAATTGCGTGATGATCTGGGTGTCAAAAAAATGAAGATTTTCTGGATTTCTACGCCAGGTTCCGCTTCCTGAACAAGGGACGTCGGCCAGGATCACATTATAGGACTGACTTGAATCCTTGCTTTTATGGCTGTCATTATATCCGTTTAATGAAGCGACAAATAGAATTGGTTGTTTGAGACCGAGTAATTGAAATCGCTGCTTTAGGTTTTCTAAAATATTGGATCTCACATCAGAGCATGTGAGTTGGGTGGTAGGGAATTGCTTTAATAGGGAAATCGATTTTCCACCTGCGCCAGAGCAACAATCCCAAACTGAGCTGTTGGCATGGCAAAAAGCAGCCATCGGTTGGTTTGACCAATCCATTGCAGTTTGAGAAGAGATGTCTTGAATATAGGCATTTCCGTTATCTACCCATGGATTTAGATTGACTTGTGCCGATACGGCTAGGGCATTACCATGGGTTTGTTCGATAGTGATTCCTGCTTTGATTAATTGTCCTTGGAGCCCTTTTAGCGTGATGTTGCCATTTGATAGCCAGACCAGTGGCTCTTTGATAAACCAAGGCGTGAGAATGTCTGTGGTGATGTTTTGGCTCAAATATTGGGCTACAGATTGGTATGGGTTGTAAGTGTTGGATTCTTGGTTTACAGTATCGTTTAAGTTATCTGTAGCTGTTGGGGTAACGTTTTGAGATTGTTGATTTGATGGAGTATTGTTCGATGTTGGGATGGTGAAATTTTTGTCGCCCCCAGCTGATGTAAAATGGGTTTGCAACCACTGTAGAATGATTTCCGGGGATTGGCGCGAAACGCCGAAGGCGTTTCGCCAGAAATAATAACAGGCACTCCTATATCGCTTTCGATCAGTGCTACCCCAATTTTTATTTTCCTTAAAACAAGATTTTAAATACAAATGAAAAGGAGTGCCGCCATCGTACTCAAACAATAAAGTGGCGCAGTTTTGATAAAAGATATAAGGGAAAATAGCCGTCATTTTGTTTGATTAAGCCATTCCCCAGCCGTTTCTGTGAATCGAACAAAAATCCCGTAGAGCATTATGGATTGAATAAGTGTGGGGTATCTTCGGATATCACAATAAATCGAATCCCGTCGTTATATGGAGCTGATCCACCACCGCGAATGTGTATCGAATTGATTAACCCTTCAAATGTAGCATCGGGTAAAGAAGAAACGAAGTTAGGGCCAAATGCCATTGCACTTAAACCAACATAAGCACCTTGGTCGTATCCAATGAAGGCGAAACGACTTGGCTCACTACCGTAGGTTGCAAAGAATTTTTTGGAGAAATGTAACGTCGCCGTATCATGGAAATCTGTAAAGTTCACCGTAGGATAGATGCAGATTTCATCGTTCAACCCACTGTAATATCGTTTGTCCTCAAACCAACTTAAATCTGCAATAATCCAGCATTGTTGACGTTTTTCTAGGAGTTTTTCTAGAGGTGTTCTCACCGCAACATCATCGGTACAGGCTACCAGCAATAGGCTGTCTCGTTTTGGCAGTGCGGGTGTTAACACACCATCTTTTATTGTGTGAATTGAAATTAATTTGGTGGTGGATTTCGCAATGGATGCCTTATAGATTAATGCCTTTGGCTTGCTTGATTTATCAGCATCTATAATTAAACATATTCGATGCTTTGGGAACATCCGAACCACATTTTTCGCCACAGATTTATATCGCAGCGTATCGTTGATGAAAAAATTGATATTCGGAAACGGCCCCGTAGTTAAGCCCTTTTGAGATTTTGGTTTGATATAGGTGAGCGGTGAAATCCATAATTGCGGACTTTGAGCGACAATTTCCATTGCTGTGTTGTTCGCCGATACCGAGGCTAAATTTGGTTTGTTTCCCGATGAATTGGCCCAGCTACCGGCAGGAGACGAAATTAAATCCTTGAAATTCTGTTCGTATACCGGACCAATGATGATGTTATTGTCGATAAAGTTCTTATTGGCCGCAATCGATTTAATGGCCAACTGATTCAGCGGAATACTATCGGTTGGCTCTGTATCAAAAACAGTAACATTTGCCTTGAATCCATCGGCTTCTAACTCTTGAAATGCGAGTTTTAGTCCCAAGTAGTAATCCAACATCGCATCGCTTAGGGCATTTTGTTTCTCACCGCTTGCATGAAAGGGTAGGGCGATGCCAATTCTTAATGGGCCTTGGGGTTGAACGGGATTTACGCCTATAATGGGGCGACCTTCACTTGAGTCTTGTGATTGCAGCGACGAGTGAGCTAACATCAAACAGATACACAAAAACATGGTTTTCACATTGGTTTGAATGATTGATGTTAAAAGTGCTATTCTGCGATGCATGGATTTTAATGAAAGTTAATTACTTATTCCCATTCAATGGTTGCTGGCGGTTTAGAACTGATATCATAAACCACTCGATTAATGCCTCTAACACGATTGATGATGCTATTGCTAAT
Source organism: uncultured Bacteroidota bacterium (assembly GCA_903959115.1). Taxonomy (GTDB): domain Bacteria; phylum Bacteroidota; class Bacteroidia; order NS11-12g; family UBA955; genus UBA955. The sequence continues at coordinate 4,708 of CAJBVU010000165.1, read as the reverse complement.
GTCCGACAAGATATCGTAAGGAATATGAACCCAGTCGGCTGTCATACCATCGGTGCTTGTTACAGCCCTTAATGCCACAACCTGCTCATAAGTCCGTTCATCACCCATAACTCCCACACTTTGAATGGGTAATAGAATTGCGCCGGCTTGCCAGATCTTTTCATACCAACCGTATTCTCGCAATTTTTCCATATACACCCAGTCTGCCTCTTGAAGTAACTTGACCTTTGCTTCAGTAATATCACCCAAAATGCGAATTCCTAATCCAGGTCCTGGGAATGGATGTCGGTGTAAGATTTCATGCGGCAAACCCATCGTATCGCCAACTCTACGCACTTCGTCTTTAAATAAACTGCGCAATGGCTCGATGATTTTTAAACTCATTTTTTCGGGCAATCCGCCTACGTTGTGGTGACTTTTGATTGTCGCGCTGGGGCCTTTAACACTCACGCTTTCTATAACATCAGGATAAATAGTTCCTTGAGCAAGCCACTTGGCATCTTTGATTTTGAGACTCTCTTCTTGGAAAACCTCTACAAAAACACGTCCGATGGCTTTTCTCTTGTCCTCAGGATCGGTAAGCCCCTTCAACGCATCGTAAAACTGTTGAGAAGAATCAACGGCAATCACATTCAAATCCAACTGTTTGTATGCGTCTTGAACCAAAGCAAATTCATTTTTACGCAGTAGTCCATTATCGATAAATATACAATGGAGTTGCTTTCCGATGGCTTTATGGAGTAATAATGCAGCGACGGAGCTATCAACACCGCCCGACAAACCAAGAATTACTTGATCGTTTCCAACGGTCTGACGAATGTTAGCGACGGTTTCATCGATGAAATGTCCAGGAGTCCAATCGCCGGCACATCCGCAAATTGAGTAAGCGAAATTCTTCAAAAGCGCTAAGCCTTCGGTACTATGATATACTTCGGGGTGGAATTGAATGCCAAATACGGGATTGGTGCTGTCCAATTCAAATGCTGCCACTGGAATTGATTCGGTAGTGGCAATTACTCTAGCCTTGGTAGGTAGCGCGGTAATTGTATCACCATGACTCATCCAAACCTGGGACTCGTTGCTTAAGCCTGTAAGTAGTGCATTTTCGTTGCCACTTCTTTGCATCATGGCTCTGCCATATTCCCGGTGATCACTGCGAGATACCACGCCGCCAAATTCTTTGGCCAACATTTGTGCACCGTAACACACGCCTAGCAATGGTCCGTGGGCCATTAATGTGCCCAAATCAACCATTGGTGCGTCGGTTTCGTTTACCGAACATGGACTACCAGAGAGAATGATTCCTTTGATGTCGGACGTCAATTCTGGGATATGATTATAGGGATGGATTTCGCAATAAACGAACAATTCACGCAGTCTGCGCGCAATCAATTGGGTGTACTGTGAACCAAAGTCGAGAATGAGGATTTTTTCAGTCATGAATCTACCACAAAGGTACTGAAATTTCCTCGAGTCTTACATCCAAACCTAGTGATTTGGGCTAATGTTTATAAGGGAATTGTTAACACCTGCTTGGCCATCCAAATGGCAGCGTTACTGCTTCTTTGAATGATTTGTTCTCGGTTTCCAAAGAGTCTAAATTTCTTGCAAAGGGTCTGGGTTTCTGTGCTCACTGCGATATAAACGAGTCCAACGGGTTTTTCCTTGCTTCCGCCGTCTGGTCCTGCAATTCCTGTAGTTGCGATGGATAGTTGCGTGTTGAACTTTGCTCGTACACCCTTTGCCATGGCCAGTGCACAAGGTTCGCTAACAGCACCAAATTCTGTTATGGTTGCGGGGTCAACGCCCAATTCGGAAATTTTGACATCGTTAGAATAGCAGACCATACTGCCTGGGAAAATGGAAGAAATGCCCGGAGTTTGCATTAAGCGATTGGCAATGAATCCACCGGTGCAACTTTCTGCAGTGGTGAAGGTGATGCCTTCTTGAATTAAATACTCCGACAAATGCGTTGCTGGATCTTTATCGCCCAAACAAAAGACATCCTCGTGAATCGTTGCGATTAGCTTTTCGAAATATTCATCGATGATGAGTTCCGCCGTGCTATTGGCTTTTTGCGACAGTCGCAATTTAACCATGTTGAAGTTGGGCAGGTAGGCGAGACTCAACGATTTTGGCAGGACTTTTTCGAATTCTTCCAGGTCTTTGGATAGCAGACTTTCTGCTTTTTGCAGTGTGACCAATGTTCGGTGTTCTACAATAGGCAATACTAGGGTTTCGCGCAATTTGGGCAATACCCTTTCTTCGATCAAATGGTAAACTTCTACCGGAACCCCTGGCAATGAAATAAGGATTTGATTATTTTGATGAAACCACATACCCGGGGCAGTCCCCACTGCGTTATGGAGGGTTACACAGGCTTCGGGTAAATCGGCTTGGACTAAATTGGTGTCTAAAAGTTGTCGGCCACGTTGAGCAAAAAGTTTCTCCAAATGTTCGATCACTGAATTGTCTCTTCTATAGCCGCAGCTGAAATATTTGCAGAGCGTTTTTTTGGTGATATCGTCTTTTGTGGGCCCCAGTCCACCAGTGATAATCAGAATGTTACAACGAGATTGTGATTCAGCGATGGCTTGCAAAATGGCAGATTCATTGTCGCTAATGGCCGTTTTTCGGGTAACTGAAATACCAATGCTACCCAGTTTTTGGCCGAGATAGGCGCTGTTGGTGTCCACGGTCTGACCGATTAATAGTTCATCGCCGATGGTAATAATTTCTGCCTCCATGGTGCAAAAATACGCGACCGACTTAACTTTGTTGTGTGGAGTTGCCAATAATCATTTATACAGATGGCGCGGCTTTGGGAAATCCCGGACCCGGTGGATATGGCGCAGTTTTAATGCATGCCCAATACCGAAAAGAACTGTCTGGCGGTTTTCGTAGGACCACCAATAATCGAATGGAATTATTGGCTGTGATCATGTCCCTAAAACATATTAAGTCGCCCGGATTATCCATTCAGGTCTACACCGATAGCAAATATGTTTGCGATGCCATCGAAAAGAAATGGTTGTTTGGTTGGAAAGCAAAAGGTTGGAAAAAGGTGAAAAATGTTGATTTATGGCAGGCATTTTTGCCTTTATACGAACAACATAAGCCAAAGTTTTATTGGGTTAAGGGGCACGCCGGTATCAAGGAAAATGAACGATGCGACGTTTTGGCAACCACAGCTGCGCAATTGGGACCCACCGATGTGGATGTCAACTACGAGAAATATGAATCGGACCAAGAAAAAGGCTTGGGTTTAGATATTTAGCAAATCACGGGCATTCAATTTTGCCGCCTCACTTGGGTTCTTCCCACTTAACATTTCTGCCAAAGCCAAAATTCTACCATCTTCATCCAGCGGTCTGATTTTGGTTTCGCTAATTGCTGCTTGGTTGTCCTTGTACACAAATAACTGTTGATTTCCAGCCGCGGCGACCTGCGGTAGGTGTGTGATAGCTAAGATTTGTTGTTTTTTTCCCTGTGTACGCATCAAATAGCCTAATCGATTTGCAACTTCACCGCTAACGCCCGTATCTGCTTCATCGTAAATGAGGGTAGGGAGTTGCTTGAGGTCGGCAATCAACGTTCGTAGGCAGAAATTGAGTCGAGAAATTTCACCACCCGAAGCAACTTTCTCAATAGGCATGGGCGATTGACCTTTGTTGGCGCAGAAAAGCATCGAAATTTGCGTATTTCCTGTTTCATTAAAGTTCGAATCAGCTTGGGTAATATGAATTTCCATCTGAGCAAATGGCATTTCCAATTGCTTCAATTGATCCACCACTTGTGAGCACAAACTTTCGATTCCACCCGAACGCTTTTGATGAAGTATAGTGGCTTTGGTATGTCTGTCTGATTGTAGCCTTAACGTGCTCTCTTGTAATTCGGCGATTTTCTCTTGAAGTACAGTTTCCCCTGCTTGCTCGCTTTGTAACGATGTCAATTTCTCTAGTAGGGCTTGGGACGAATCAACATTGTGCTTGCGGAATAACGATTGCAATAATGAATATCGGTCATTTGCATTTTGCAGTTTTTCAGGGTTACTTTCGATGCCTTGGGCAATTACTCTGAGATCCCTTGCGAGTTCCTTTGCGTCTACCGCGATCGACATAAATCGTTCATAAATGCCTCCCAATTGCGGGTTGATGCTTGAGAATCCCTTCATTTCCGACTTCACTGCGTTAAGTTGGTCTACAATCGAATTTTCGGAGCCATCCATCGCCATGTCGATTTTGCCAAACATTTCTTCCAAATCGGTAGCCTGGCTAAGCAAGGCAATGTCACTTTCCAACTCGATTTCTTCTTCTACTTTGGGGTTGAAATCTTCAAGCTCTTTTCGTAAAAAACCATTGTATTCGGTGTCTTGCGTGATTTTTGAGAGTTGTTCTAAAGCTGTTTTTAATGCGATGGCTACTTTTTGATGCTCAAAGTAGGTATGCTGATAGTCGGTCAATATTTCTGTGCAATCACAAAACGCATCGAGCAGTTTTAACTGTTCATTGGGTTGGGTGACCAGCAATCCGGTATGTTGAGAATGTATTTCGAGTAATTGTTGACCCAGCCATTTCAATTCTGAAACTGTGACTTGTGATTCGTTGATAAAAGAACGGGTTTTTCCATTGGGACTCCATTCTCTTCTTATTGTGCAATGATTGTTGAAGTCGATGTCCTTCTCCTCGAATTCTGCTTTTAATTCCAG
>CAJBVU010000164.1 GCA_903959115.1 uncultured Bacteroidota bacterium | reverse complement strand
GCTGAATCAATGCTTGACCTGCAATTTGAGTTACTGAGTGCGCACGCTTTTGATGATCAATTGAGAGTTAACCGTGGACCTCGAAATGCGGCACATGCATTTTTGCCAGCACCGTATGGGATATATCCAACTTCTGACGGATATCTTGCAATTGCAATGACACCAATAAATTCTTTAGGTGAATTAATCGGCCTCGAATCTATTGCGTCATTTACGAATCCTGAGGATTGGTGGAGTCATCAAGAAGAAATCACACAGGCACTTTCCAAATATCTAGCAACTCAGAAAACAGATCACTGGCTCAGCATTCTAGATGCAGCAGATGTTTGGTGCGCACCAGTGCTTACCCTTCCCGAGTTAGTTGAACATGATGGCTTTGCACAACTTGAAATGATGCAGGAAACAGTTCGTGGCGAGAATGACGAGATTAAAATCAAAACAACTAGATCTCCAATGCGCCTAGACGGAAAAACATTGAAAAATCGAAAAGGCGCACCAAGAGTTGGCGAAGATACTGAAAAGATTCGTAGAGAATTCCTGGGAGGAAAGTAATGAAAAATCCAAATCATGATGTAGCGAAACGTTTGCAGGTTCCAGTATGGAATCAAGACAATAAATATTATGAGGATTACCAAGTAGGAGAAGTTGATCGCTCTATTAGGAGAACAATTTCTGAGGGCGAGATGATGCTCTTCAACTGCTTGTTACTAGATATGCATCCATATGTAGGGGATGAAATCTTTGCAACAAAAGAGGGAATGTTTGGAAAAAGAATTGTTCCAGGTGCTCTCGTTTTCTCTTTCGGTATGGGATTAATGGCACATAACAACACCCAAACTTTTAGCTACGGATATGATCGACTTAGATTTATCAAACCAGTTTTTGTCAATGACACTATTTACACTATGCGAACCTTGCTCGAAAAAACTCCTAAGTATGAGGAGTTAGGTCTATTCAGAGTTAGTTATGAAGTATTTCGTGCTGATGATGAAGAGTTAGTTCTGTACTGCGAACATCTTCAGACAGTCAAGTATCGCGATCCAGTCAAAGCACGTGCTGATGTGGGGAAAGAGTAACGATGATTGATTTATTCAAAGAAGTTTCAGAGTTTGCAAAACTTGAAATATCAGAATCAATTAAGTTGCCGATTGCAATTGTTGGAGCGGGAGGAATTGTTGATGGTGCTCATCTCTTGGCTTACAAAAAAGCAGGGTTAGAAATCGTAGGCATTACAGATGTTGACCAAGACAGAGCTAAAGATGTAGCTAATCGACACGATATCTCAACTGTTTATCCAGACCTATCTACGATGTTGCGCGATAGCAAAGCCAAAGTTATTGATATCGCTGTTCCTCCGGCCGTTCAACGTGATGTATTTATCGAAGTTGCAAAAAGCGGGCGACACATTTTGGCTCAAAAACCCTTAGCAACATCAGTTGCTGATGGCGAAATGATAATTAAAGCTTCCAAAGACTCCGGCATAATTGCAGGAGTAAATCAACAGTTACGTTTTGAAGAAGGTATTGCTGCGGCCTACAAAATGGTAGATCTAGGTTGGGTTGGAAAAGTAACTTCGATATCGATCACAGTAAATCTTGCAACCCCATGGGAAATGTTTCCTTGGGCAAAAAATATGGAAAAACTTGAAATTATGGTTCATTCAATTCATTATCACGATGTAATCCGCTGGTTTTTGGGTGAACCGATCTCAGTTTATTCAGTAGCAGGGCGAACCAAAGGTCAATTCCCAATCGGAGAGACCAGAACCGTTAGCACCTATAAATATCCTGACGAGGTGACTGCCATAGTGCATGCGAACCATGTAAACCGTGGTGGGGATAATTATGCGGAGTTTAGAATTGATGGAGATAGTGGTTCAATCAGAGGAACCCTTGGTTTGTTGTATGACTATCCAACGGGCCGAGTTGATACTCTAGAAGTTAACTCAGCAAAGTTACCAACAGATGGTTGGACACCATATCCGGTTACTACTCGGTGGTTCCCGGATGCATTCATTGGAACTATGGG
>CAJBVU010000163.1 GCA_903959115.1 uncultured Bacteroidota bacterium | reverse complement strand
TTCGGTGGCTATTGGGCTGCGGGATGGGCGGTTTCTCGGAAGTTGGATGGTTCGGGTGGTGCATCGGATTTTGCAAAACACTTGTATTGTGCCAAGCCGGGTCAGGGTTCTGAAAAAAATATGTCGGGAAAATACGATGGCAAGGCCTACGCCATTGGGATGAACGGTTCTTTTTTTGTTTCTGAGGCGGGTCCCAGCAGCGGAATTTTGGGCTTTAAAATCGCCAATACCACTTTTGCTTACAACAGTATGAAATCGGGCGATGCGTTTGCCAAGAAGTTTGGTGGTGCTTCGGGGAACGATGCCGACAGTTTTGTTTTGAAAATTTCGGCATTCCACAAGGGTCAATTTTTGTTCAGCAAGCGAGTGGTTTTGGCGGATTTCCGTTTTGCGGATAATGCAAAAGATTATATTTTAGATAGTTGGGCAATCGTTGATTTGTCGATGCCTCAAAATGAGGTCGGACCGCGCGACAGTTTTGTTTTTGAGTTGATGAGTTCTGATAATGGTCAGTTTGGAATGAATACGCCAGGGTTTTTCGCCATCGATGAGGTGATTGCGGCTCGTTGGCTAGGTTTGAATGCGGTGAATAGGATTACGGCGAAGGTATATCCCAATCCTGCGGATGATTTAGTAACGATTGAAACGAAGGGTGCGATGTTGGATTTGCAGGTTCATAATTCGGTGGGTGAAATGGTTTTTGAGACAAAGAATTGCGGGGGTAGGGTGCATCAAATCAATAGTAAAACTTGGCCGGTGGGTGTTTATTCCATTTCGGCATCGACCTTGAACGGCAAGGAATCTAGTGTGATCGTAAAACGATGAGATTGAGATTCGTCCATTTTGCATGTTTGTTGGTGCTGGCTTTTGCGGGCTGCACGGATGATGTGATTATTCCTGACAAGAAGGATCTTCCCAAGGGTGGGGAGCGGGTTGCGGTTTTGTGTGAGGGCAATTTTATGTGGGCGAATGCTCGTTTGGATTTGCTGCAGACGGATACTGGGATGTCGCAACTGGTGAGTGGTGTTTATGAGAAGGCGAATAACAAGCCGATTGGGGATGTGTTACAATCGGGTTTGGTTGCGGGAAATAATTTGTTTTTGAGTATCAATAACAGCGGGAAGGTGTTGGGGTTGGATCCGTATACGTTTAAACAGAAGAAGATGAATGCGAAATTGCGTTCACCGCGATGTTTGTTGATGGTTGGGGGTGATCTGTGGGTGAGTGACTTGTATGCGAACAAGATTTCGGTATTGGATACGTTGGATTTGCATTTGAAGCGGGAGATTTTGGTGCCGGGGTGGACGGAGCAGATGCTGCGCTGGGGCGATGAGGTGGCGGTGGCTTGTTATTCTGGGAAGGTGTTGGTGTATGATTATTTGAGTGGTGTTTATAAGCGTTCGATGGATGTGGATACGGGGGCTTTGTATTTAGCGGTGGATGGACAGGGTACGTTATGGGTGGTGAGTTCGGTGGGCCCCAAAGGCGGCGTAGCCGCCTTTGGGGCCTCAGCCAGCGCGCCGAAGGCGCGCTGGACAACCAATGCCGCTCTCGGGAATATCTATCCCTCCGCCGATGGAAATTCAATGTACGTTTCCTCGCAGAACAAAATTCTCACTTTCCCAATTACCGCAACGACTCAAGCGGATCTGTCCACACTGTTTAACCCATCCCTGAATCAACTCTACGGCTATTATTTCAACCTCCAAAACCAGGTTTTCTATCTCGCAGATGCAAAAGACTTCGTGAGCAACGGCGAAGTGATGCGATATCCCCTGCTAAATCCAACGCAAAAAACTAAGCACAGCACCGGTGTGAATCCCTCGGGGTTTGTGATTTTGCCCTAATGCGCTTTCCAAACCGCCCCTCGTATCCTTGACCTTTCTTTTGCTATCTTTGAAACCTAAGGCATGAAATTCAAAATCCCAGGGCTCAAAAAAATCGATGTGCTGCTAATGCGTTCCTATGTGGGCCCATTTGCTGTCACCTTTTTTTTGTCGATGTTCCTGTTTTTGATGCAATTCCTCTGGAAATTCATCGATGAACTCGTCGGCAAAGGCATCGCCCCAGATTTGTTGGCAAAACTCATATTCTATTCACTGGCCGATCTGGTGCCCATGGCAATGCCCCTTACCATCATGGTCGCCGGCCTAATGACCTTTGGCAACCTCTCCGAAAGCTTCGAATTGGTAGCCATGAAAAGCAATGGAATTTCCTTGCTGCGTGCGCTCCGTCCCATTTTCTTGTTGATGTGCTGCTTGGCCGTGATGAACTTTATGTTCCTCAATTATGTAATCCCCAAAGCAAAATTGGAACAAGCCGGCATGCTGATTGATATGCGTTCTAAAAAACCGACATTCAACCTCGCCGAAGGTGTGTTTTATCATCAGATAGAAGGGTTTGCCATCCGCGTGGGAAAGAAAGAATCAGACAATCAAACCGTGAGAGATGTCCTGATTTATGAATACAAAAAAGACGATTCTAAACGTTTAAATGTGGTTAGAGCAGAATGGGGGACAATGAAGCTGACAGATGATCAGCGGGTGCTCAATTTTACGCTATACAAAGGAGTTCGATATGAGGAAATGACCACTAGCCCTGAGTATCGAAAAACACAGCCCTTTAATCAGATGTTTTTTGAAAAGCAGCAGATTCAAATCGACCTCTCTAGTTTGGATTATCAGTTTTCGGACAGAGACTTGATTGCATCAGATTATCGACTCCAGAATGTATCGCAATTATTCAAAGAAATTGATACGTTTAACTTGAAATGTAATTCCTTGAAAGCCGATAATAGTCGCTATTTGGGTCGGTACTTACATATCCCCGGAGTGATGACCGTTGATACCCAGTTGACCGCTTATAAGAGAAGTACCACCGTTTTTGATCCGCTCACGGACAAGAAAATATTGAAGAATTACCCAGAACCACAGCATGCCACCATAGCGGCGAGTGCCATCAATCATGCACGAAGTATCAAAAGCACAGTGGAAGGGTTAATGACGTCCCTGGATTTTGAAGAAACGGATATCAATTTGTACAAATCCGAGTTGCATAAAAAATTCGCTTTTTCGATTTTAGTGATACTGCTATTTTTGATTTCAGCGCCATTGGGCGCCATCATTAGAAAAGGCGGAATCGGAATGCCATTGGTGATTTCGGTGGTCCTTTTTGTATTGTTCTATGCAGTGAACCTTACCGGTGAGAAAATGGGCAAAGAAGGGATTGTTCCCGTTTGGGTTGGCAGTTGGATGAGTTCAATGTTGCTGTTTCCAATTGGAGTGATAATTACCTATCGCGCCAGCATCGACAAGAGTTTTCAGGGTACGAATCCCTTAAAAAATTGGTTCGTTTCGATGTGGCAGAAACTGAAACGTAGAAAGTCGTCATCCACAATTGAAGTGCCTCAGGGCGAATCATCAGGATCAAAAGTTGAAACTTCGGCAGTAACTGAATCCAAAACCGACGATTCGATCTCATGAAAATATTAGTGGTAGGAAATCGAGTGCCATGGCCACTGCATGACGGGGGAGCCATTGCCACTTATGGTATGCTTAGGTCTTTGGCGGAAAATGGCGCCGAGGTCGATTTTTTCAGTTTCAATACAAAAAAACACTTTGCGGAAAACGCAATTATCGAAAAGTATTTTGGATTTTGTAAGGTGCATTTGGTGTCATTGGATGCCGGCGTTAAGCCATTGAAGGCCCTTTGGAATTTGCTCTTCGGCGGTAGTTATCACTTGGAACGATACGATGATTTAGAAGCGGCCGTTGAGCTTTATGATTTGATTCAGTCCGGTAATTATGATTGTGTGATGGCTGAAGGTTTGTATTCGATGCCTATCACATTGCGCGTTATGAATCAATTGTCTGTGAAATCCGATGGTTTGAAAACGAACGAAATCAATGTCAATAGCAACGAAACGATCCAAAAGAAACCAATAAAATGGGTGTATCGATCCCACAATTTAGAATATCAGATTTGGGAGAGATTGGCGATTTCCACGCCTCAGCCTCTGAAACGATGGTATCTAGCTCTACAATCAAAACGATTAATGCGTTATGAAATCGATGCTTGGTGTCAAATGGATGCCATTGTGCCCATCGTAGAAACTGATTCAAATGTGATTCATTCTACGGTTGCCGAAACTCGTAAATTCGATCAAGTCAATAGTGGGAATTCCGCTTCGCGTCTGCCCCAAATGCATGTTTATCAGCCTGGTATCGTCATAGAGCGACCTTTTGCATTTATCCACCAACCGAAGTCGTTGTTTCATATCGGCTCCATGGAATGGCAAGCCAACGAGCAGGGTGTTATTTGGTTTCTGAACAAGGTTTGGCCACTGGTTTTGTTGGCTCAACCCAATGCGAAATTTCATTTGGCAGGGAAGGGGTTAAGCAAGCAAGATCCTAGATTTTTTCATTCGGGAATTGTCAATCATGGTGAAGTCCCTGATGCCGAAGATTTTATGCATCAACACGGTGTTATGATTGTTCCAATCCAAGCAGGCAGTGGGATTCGGATAAAAACGCTTGAAGCGATGGCGTTGGGGGTGCCCATCGTGTCGACATCCGTAGGGGCACAAGGTTTGGCTGTTTTGGATGGTGTAGAAATTGAAATTGCAGATGAGCCGAAGGATTTTGCAGCAGCGATTTGTAAGTTGCTTTCGAGTCCTGCAAAATCTCAAGAGATGACCATTCAAGCAAGAAAGTATGTGGAACTACATCACAACCTTAAACGGAATACCACCGAGTTGCTTACCTTTTTAGCGTCGATCTGATTTTGTTGCTATCAAACACAAATAAAGTTGGAAATTGAAGAGAATTACTCCGCAAATACCATCTTGAAATGGGGGATTCCCGCCTCGTAGAATCTTTCTCCCTGAGCCGCAAATCCGTATTTCTCGTAGAATTTCATGGCGTGTTCTTGGGCGTGTAGATATATGATTGGCAAATCTGGGGTAACCAGTGGGGATACAATTTGCAAACAATTGTTCAGTAATGCTGCGCCAATGCCCGAAGTTCTATGTTCCTTTAATACCGCAAATCGCTCCAATTTATAACCTTTGTCCGTTGTGCGATACCTACAAGTGCCCACGATAAGTCCATTGTATGTAGCGAGGTAGTGAGTACTGGTTGATTCAAACTCATCATACTCTTCATCGGGTGGACATTCTTGTTCAATTACAAAAACTCTGCGACGTATATCAAAAGCTTGGGCTAAATCGGTTGGGTTTGAGATCGGTTTGACATGTATCATGAGAAAAATGGTTAAATTTGCATCAAACTTAATACAAATAATAACGCAATGGCTCAATCTCAAATTCAATCTTTGCTCGGTTCACAAGCAGAATTCTTGTTGGATCACAACTGTAAAACCATCGATAAATCTATGATTCACGCTCCAGGGCCTGATTTTGTAGACCGCATTTTTTCGCAAACAAACCGCAGCCCTCAAGTATTGAAGAGCTTGCAACAATTGTATGGTCACGGTCGATTGGCTAACACAGGTTAT
>CAJBVU010000162.1 GCA_903959115.1 uncultured Bacteroidota bacterium | reverse complement strand
GATTGTATTATCACTACATCTTAAATCAGACAAACAGAATAAAACAAAAAGCAACAACTAATTTTCGCTGCCTTTGCCTAAGCCAACAACCAAATCTCACGCAAATAATCAAACAGGAGATAAACAAGATTTTTGACCCATTACTCAATTGATTCATTATGACAAAAAATCCCAAAGATTCGGTCTTTAAATTTACTTTAATGCGTTTGCATCGATTCATCAGACAAATTTGCAGTTCAATCCAATAATTATGACTAAACGGCGCAATTCCTATTAATTCCTTGTCTAAAATCGTACTTTTGAAGATAGATTTTACAATTGGCTTAACCTTTGATTACACAGACGCAACATGGAAAATAACCGACCTACCCCCGACAATAAAAAGCCGGGTGGATTCCGTTTCAATCCTTACTGGATTTATGGCGCACTTTTTTTAATTCTTATGGCTATGCTCTTCTTGCCAAAAAATGCAGGAAAGACTACCAACTGGAAGGAAGTACGTGATATGATCATTCAAGGTGACGTTAAGAAAATTGTAATTGTAAACGACAGGATAGTTGAAGTCTTCTTAACACCTGATGCCATTCAACAGAAAAAATATGGTGTTCGCAAGAGTAAAGATTACCTAGGTGGCGTTGAACCCAACTACAGTTTTGAAATTGAAAAAGGCTATTTCAATAATGAGATTACCGATTTAAAGAAAACATTGGCCGAAAAAAATATCGACCCCAATGAAATGGTGATTCAATATGAATCTCAAAGTGATTTGTTTGGTGAATTATTTCAATGGATTTTCTTCATTGGTATTTTCTTGATTTTTTACAACATGATGTTCCGCAAAATGGGCGGCGGCGGCGGTGGCGGTGGCGGTGCCAGTATCTTTAATATCGGACGCTCCAAAGCTCAGCTTTTTGATAAAGATACTAAGGTTAACAAAACATTTAAGGATGTAGCTGGACTTCAAGAAGCCAAATTGGAAGTCATGGAAATCGTAGACTTCCTTCAAAATCCTCAGAAATACACCAATCTTGGTGGTAAAATTCCCAAAGGCGTACTTCTTGTTGGCCCTCCGGGAACAGGAAAAACCTTATTAGCCAAAGCCGTAGCCGGTGAAGCGGGTGTGCCTTTCTTCTCGCTTTCAGGTTCTGACTTCGTTGAAATGTTCGTTGGTGTGGGCGCCTCACGTGTCCGTGACCTTTTTAAACAAGCGAAAGAAAAAGCACCTTGTATCATTTTCATCGATGAAATTGATGCTATCGGAAGAGCAAGAGGAAAAAATCTCGTGCAAGGTTCTAATGACGAGCGTGAAAACACCTTGAACCAGTTGCTTGCTGAAATGGATGGTTTTGGTACTGATAGCGGCGTTATCATTATGGCTGCTACAAACCGACCTGACATTTTGGATAGCGCTTTGATGCGTCCAGGACGTTTCGATAGACAAATTTCTGTTGACAGGCCTGACCTACAAGGCAGAGAAGAAATTTTCCACGTTCACCTAAAACCCCTCACAAAACTTTCTACCGATGTTGATGCACATAAATTGGCCGCTCAGACTCCTGGTTTTGCCGGTGCCGAAATTGCCAACGTATGTAATGAAGCTGCATTAATTGCTGCACGACATAACAAAGAGGCCGTTGATATGCAGGACTTCCAAGATGCAATCGATCGTGTTATTGGTGGACTTGAAAAGAAAAATAAAATTATCAGCCCTGAAGAAAAAGCCATTGTGGCCTACCATGAAGCGGGTCATGCCATTGCAGGTTGGTTCCTAGAACATGCCGATCCATTGCTGAAAGTATCTATCGTTCCTCGCGGTGTTGCCGCACTTGGTTACGCACAATATCTGCCAAAAGAGCAATACTTATATCGTACAGAACAATTGATGGATAGTATGTGTATGACATTGGGTGGTAGAATCGCAGAAGCCATCTTCTTCGATAAAATTTCTACCGGTGCCCAAAACGATTTGGAACGTATTACTAAACTTGCATATAGCATGGTAACCATTTATGGCATGAACGACAAAGTAGGACACGTGAGTTTTCATGATCCTCAAGGCGAGTATGGTTACCAACGCCCTTATTCTGAAAAAACGGCGGAACTCATCGACCAAGAAGTTCGCGCTTTGATTCAAAAGGCATACGATGTCACCAAGAATTTACTGACAGAAAAAAGAGCCGAAGTAGAGAAAGTAGCTAAGGCATTGTTAGAGAAAGAAATCCTCTTCAAGGCTGATTTAGAAGTGTTGATCGGACCAAGACCTTATGATCCAATAGAAGAGGAACTTGCAGCAATAAAAACAACAACTGAAGAAACGCCCCAAGTAGTTACTTCTGATGATACAATTGCATCGCCAGCATCTTCTGATAATCAAGAGTCAACAGCTGCTGAAACAACAGAAACTACTGCTACAACATCAGAATCTCAGGATTCAAAAAACCTTGCGGAATCTAATACAGAGGTTTCCGGGGAAGACGGCGTAGATAAATAAAGACCCAGCTTAATTCCAATTAATCAATTGGATAGTAATTGTTGGAGTTGAATGAGGTTGAAATACATCCCCTTCTGCTCCAGCAATTCATTGTGCGTACCTTTCTCAATCATCTTACCCTTATCCAACACAATGATAACATCAGCGTGTATCACGGTAGAAAGACGGTGGGCTATAATAATGCTTGTCCGTGAGGTCATAAGCTTCTCTAAAGCCTGTTGAACAGCTTTCTCGCTGTTACTGTCCAAAGCCGATGTGGCCTCGTCCAAAATCAAAATTTCAGGATCTTTCAGCAATGCACGTGCGATTGCCAAACGCTGTTTCTGACCCCCGCTCAACTTGCCTCCACGTTCCCCAATTTCAGTATCGTAACCATGGTCCATTTCCATAATAAACTCATGTGCATTGGCTGCCTTGGCCGCTTCAATAACAGCTTCAATTGGAGTCTCAGGAATACCCAAAGCAATGTTGTTTCGCACCGTTTCATTGAACAATATATTCTCTTGATTTACTATGCCTATCAGCCTGCGCAAATCGTCCTGCTTGAATTTGCGTATATCCACCCCATCTAACAAAATACCACCATCCGTAACATCATAGAACCTAGCCAACAAGTCGGTTAGTGTAGTTTTTCCCGCACCCGAAGGTCCCACCAACGCTATGGTCTGCCCCTTTTTAATTTCTAAATCAAAACCATCAATCACCTTGGCACCATCTAAATAACTAAATCCCACATTCTTCAATACGATATTGTTGTTGAATACAGGAACCTCCGCCACAATTGGATCCTCAACCGTAACAGGGGCGGTTACCAACTCTTGAATTCTATCCAAACTTGCAATACCCTTCTGGGCGGCGTACAAGGCATTAGAAAATGCTTTAAATGGCGGTATCAACTGTGAAAAAATGGCGAAATAGGTCAAGAAAAATTCCGGATCCAATTCATTTCGGAAAACCATGCTACCACCCAACCACAATAGTAAAGCACTTACACCTATACCGATAGTCTCACTCATTGGAGACGACAAATCATATCTGCGCTGAACACCAATATTGTTCTTGGTATACGCATCGTCTTGCTCCTTATACTTCTTCGAAAAGAAGCCTGCGGCATTAAATGCTTTGATGATGCGAATTCCACCCAACGTTTCATCGTATGCCGTCATTACTTTGCCTAATAACTCCTGATTCCGGGTGCTTCGTTTTCTTAATGATCTACCAATGAGTCCAATAATCAATGCAGTAATAGGTAAAAAGAGTAGGATGTATAAAGTGAGTTTCGCAGACAACATCACCAGCGCAATCATAAACAGCAAGATATTTAACGGCTGGAAATACAAGGCCTCCAAGGATACCATGAGCGCAAATTCAATCTCTTTGACATCATTACTCATTCTCGACATCAAGTCACCCTTACGTTCATTGTTGAAATAGGCAATAGGCAAGTCAAGACATCGCTGATATACATTCTGTCTAATCTCTTGAATACTGCGATTTCGGATTAGCACCATGAAATTCATGGCCAAAAAACGGAATCCATTTTTCAATACTGTAACAACAACCAAGGCGACACTCAAATAGGCCAACGCAGTGAAGGGTTCGCCTTTTGCTAGATGACCAAACCATGTAATAAAGTTCTGATATTGGTCGCTAAACCAATGTCCAACACCAAAGTTCTTACTAGACAGTGCCTGTGCATTGCCATTGTCTTTTGAGAAAAGAAAACGCAATACGGGCATGATCATCATCAAAGAGACCAATTGGAACACCACATACAGAAGGTTAAAAATAAAATTGGCAAAAATTAACCGTTTGTGGTTGCCTGCATATTTCAAGAATTGGAGTACCGCTTTCAAATCTTAGCGAAATTACATAAATCAATCCAAGACCAATAAAAAAGGGGAGCTATGCTCCCCTTTTTTATTCTATTTAAAGTTAAAACTTATTGGAAACTCAAGAAATCACTATACATATCACCAGATTCCGTTACCACTTGAACGCGATACAAACCTGGAGTGCCATTCATAGTAAACTCAGCACTACGGTTGGATCCAGTTACCAAATTCATCTCACGAACCAATTGGCCACTCATTGTATAAACCTTCACTGAACGCATGGCTTGATTGCAATCAACCTTCACCGCACCGTTGGTTGGGTTTGGATACATCTTGATACTTCCAGCGTCAAAACGCTTCACAACACTCGCCTCGTTGTCTTTGATTAACAATGTCAATAATGTGTCTTTACCCAAATAACATGGACCCTGCGCGTTGCGAATCGCGAAAATCAAGGTTTTATCTCCATCAGGATCTCCATCGTCTGTGATATTGGCACGAATAAAGAAGCTACTTACGTTCTTCACGACATTGATCTTGCGTGTTGCAAAATCGTAGTCTGTTGGAGAAACTGCAGTTCCGCCAGCAATAGCTATATCAAAAGTGAAATTCTCATCCGCAGGAATCACAGAGAAATCCATACGGAAAGAATCCGCTGGCTCAAATACTTGATCCGATGTCTTCGTGAAATTCACTGTAGGCAAAGCTGATACTTTTAAATCGCTCATGTAACGAGGACTCAATACGTAACGAGTGGTATAAGGCGCAGAATTATCAAACTGACCACCCAAACCAGTTACATCGAAATACCCTACCGGAGCAGAAGAACCATCGATATCTGTTTCAGCATCAATATTTAATGTATCAACACGTCCTGAAGTATTCATTACACGTACGTTTTTGAATCCATTGGCAGCCAAAGCTGTTGAAGGCCATTCAGTAGCATCCACCAATTTTACACGACGGAATTGAACCAATTTAGATTCTGTGCTTTCATCCACACCTTGAACAAAAGCCGACTTCTTCAATGTTCTACCACTAGAAATCTTCACTATAGTATCCAACTTGTCCATTTGGACCAAACCTTGGAATTGACTTACTGTACCTTGAAGCATTATACTATCACCTTCGGCAACAGAATATCCAAATGTCTTAGGATTAGTAAATACACCCATTCCACCGGTTCCG
>CAJBVU010000161.1 GCA_903959115.1 uncultured Bacteroidota bacterium | reverse complement strand
TTGATATTCTTGAAAACGATTTCTGATGGTAGACTCGTCTTGATCGTCTGCTCTACCGCTACTTTGTCCGCGAAGCAACAAACGCTTAACCAACTCATCTTCATTCACTTCCAATCCCAATACGATACTGATTTGGGTATTAAAATCGGCCAACATTGCATCCAACGCTTCGGCTTGCGGCGTTGTTCTTGGGAAACCATCAAAAATAAATCCTTTGGCCTCTGTATGGGCAAGCATGAAGTTCTTTACCATTCCAATCACAACGGCATCGGGCACCAATTCGCCTTTGGCGATGTATTCGTTGGCTTGATTGCCGAGGTCGGTTCCGGCTGCGCGCTCCGCGCGCAGCAAATCCCCGGTGGAAATATGCTGTAAGGAATATTGTTCCAATAAACGCTCACTTTGCGTCCCTTTTCCCGCCCCTGGAGGGCCAAAAATGATCAGATTTAACATAATTTAGGTCGGCAAAAATAAACATTTATCCCATCGCCGCACATAAAATTCAAAGCACTATCCCAACAAGCGATTCTTCCAACGCTTCGCACGCTGCTTTAAACCACTCACCGTCATGGGAAATATCCATCGATACCGCTCATTCCAAACCAAATAATTTCGTACCGAATTGTATTCGTTGTAGACATCTGAAGGAGCCATTGAATCACCGCCTGAAACAACTGACGCATCGTTGTTATCCCCCTTCAATCCAACCTTCCCCGCCCACTTCAACCGAAATATCGACCTTACATATTCCGTTCCACTCACCAACCCAAAACCGGCCGATTCCATCAAATATCGAAGACTACCCAACGTAAAATGATACGAATGCGCATTCTGATAATACTTCATCACATCCATCGAATACCCCTTGTGAATATTCTTCAATCCCGGCACCTCAATATAAACCAAAGTGTCCGCACCGCTAACACTTGCGATACTCTTCATCTCATCCAAAGGATGCAAAATATGCTCCATCACGTGGGAATAAATCACTAAATCCGGCGTAAAATCCAAAGCCAGATCTTTCAACATACAAACCCGCAAATCCAAGCCATGGACATCTCTGCCGTAGGCCACGTATTCCGAACCCAAATCAATTCCTATCACGGAATGACCTTCACTCCTAAAAAAATCTAAAATACCTCCCGCGCCACATCCCACCTCAACAATTTTCATTGCATCGCGCATCACGCCGGCACCGCGCAAAAAATCATGAATTCGTCGACCCTGATTCCGCTGCTCAGCAAAAAAAACATCCGTTGCCCTCTCCGATCCTACATACAAAGGTCGATACTCATTGTCGTAAAATTCGCCATACGCCGCATCCGTCATCCTGGGCGATGTATACACCATCCCACAACCCTTACACAACTGTACCGAAAAGTACAATCCATAACGATCGCGCTCCGCAATTTGCTCCGTTTCCGTGGAACCACAACAAGCGCAAGGCACCGATTCAAACCCGTAAATACCCTTTTCAACCTTCTCATTCACCGCATCCCGCTTCTGCAATTGCAAAGCATTGAGTGAAATACTGGGGCTTCCGGGGCCCATACAACGCGAAAACACTGACATTGCCGACAAAAATATGGCATTTGAACCCATTTTTTGTATTTTTGTATTATGTGATGCTATTCATCGCAAAAAATCAATACGATGTATAACGAACCCAAACTCATAGCTGAAATCGGTTGCAACCACAAAGGTGATTTCGAAATTGCAAAAGAACTCATCACCATGGCCAAGCATGCGGGCGCCCATGTTGCCAAATTTCAAAAGCGCAACAACCGCGAATTACTCACCGAAGAGCAATACAATACACCCCATCCAAACCCAGGAAATTCCTATGGAAACACCTATGGCGAGCACCGGGAATTTTTGGAATTTTCTTTGGAACAACACGCAGACCTCAAAAAATTCGCGGAAAGTCAAGGCATCGAATATTCAACCTCCGTTTGGGACGTTACCTCTGCCAAAGAGCTAATCCAAATCGAACCAAGCTTCTTAAAAGTCCCATCCGCTTGTAACAATTACATCGATTTATTGAGAGTGCTGCGCGATGAATACAAAGGCCAAGTCCATGTCTCTTTAGGCATGACCACTCACGACGAAGAAAACGAATTGATTTCTTTCTTCGAAGAAAAAGACCAAGCCAAGCGCCTGGTTGTTTACTCTTGCACCTCTGGATACCCAGTTCCTTTTGAAGATATCTGTTTGATGGAAATCCCTAGGATTTCAAATGCTTACAAAGCCAAAGTTGCTGATATCGGATTTTCAGGTCACCACCTCGGAATAGCAGTTGATATCGCGGCTTATACCCTAGGAGCTTCTTGGGTTGAACGCCACTTTACAAAAGATCGCACATGGAAAGGCACGGATCACGCCGCCTCCTTAGAATTTGCGGGATTGCAAAAATTGGCGAGAGATCTAAATGCAGTGTATCGCTCGCTTGGAGCTAAATCAACCGAAATTTTGGCGATTGAGCAAGTACAGCGCGACAAACTTAAATATCGCGGGTAATCCATGAAAACCGTGGCTTTCATACCAGTTCGCGGTGGCAGCAAATCCATACCGGGCAAAAATATCCTACCTTTTAATGGGAAGCCTTTACTCTATTGGACAGCCAAAGCAGCGCAAGATTGCCCAGAAATTTCAGAGATTATCATTGCAACCGATAGCCAAGAAATTGCCGACACAGCCAATAGCCTAGGACTATCGAAAATCGTGATTTATCATCGTTCGTCGGAGAATGCGAACGACAAGGCGAGCACTGAATCGGTGATGCTCGAATACCTGGAAACGTCCAATTTGCAGTCCGAAGATCGATTTATATTGATTCAAGCAACCAATCCGTTTTTGTTATCGGATCATTTGAACGATGGCATCAACCTACTCAATCAGCAACCTCTAGGGTCGATTATTTCCTGCGCTACCTTCAAAAGGTTTCTTTGGAATAGAGACGGATCACCAATGAATTACGACTTCATGAATCGTCCTCGCCGACAAGATTTTGACGGGGCGATGCTCGAGAACGGCGCCTTTTATATCAACACCGTTGGAAATATTCTAGAAACCCAGAACCGCTTAACGCATCCCATCGCAATTGTGGAAATGCCCGAATATTCTGCGGTGGAAATTGATGAGCCCGAAGATTGGATGATTGCCGAAAAAATTCACAGAAAACACATTTTAACCCCATAAACATGATTTTACCCAAACTTATTATTACAGACATAGACGGGGTGTGGACAGACGGCGGCATGTATTACGACAATACAGGGAATGAGTTTAAGAAATTCAATACCATCGATAGCGCCGGTATCATTTTTTGCAGAAAACTCAATATCCCCATCGCAATCATCACTGGAGAGGACACTAAAATCGTGGCGAACCGTGCAAAAAAGTTAAAAATCGATTTGTTGTATCAAGGGATCACGGACAAACTCACTGTAGCTACCGAACTATGCAATACGATGGGAATTAACCTGAGTGAGGTTGCTTACATCGGCGATGATTTGGGCGATATCGATTTACTCAAAGCAGTTGGTTTTTCAGGCGCTCCAGCCAATGCAAGTGATTATATCAAAGCAATTTGCAATGTAGTTACGATGAAAAAAGGCGGCGATGGTGCCTTCAGAGAATTCGTGGAAGAAATATTGGAACGCAGCGGCCAGATGAAACGCGTTTTGGGCATGTTTAATCTGTAAATTTGAAATCCTAACTCCGCAATTGATGCCTATTTCAACGTTACTTTCCCTCGGCAAAATTGTCGTTAAGTCGCGCCCAACACCGGGTATCCCCCAGAAAACGGACGAAGAAATCCTCATCATCGGCAATGGCCCCTCAGCCAAAGAATTTTTAGAAACTGCAAAAAATCGCACCGTAAAACCAGCGTTGTTTTGCGTAAATAAATTTGCTTTTGGCCCCTACTTCCAAGAACTAAAACCCAAATACTATTTGTTGCTGGACGGCGATTTTTTTCTTTTCAATGAAGCGATTTTTCAGGACGCCAATCAGCACCCCCGGGTAAAAATCAAACCCGAATTCGCAGAATGGCAGCATCAGATCAACGAGACTTGGAAGAACCTTTTCAAACAGAATTGGGGACTAACCTTATTCATACCTACCGCATATAAAAACAGCTTTATGGCAAAGAAAGCCCGTGAAAATGGAATACACACGGTGGCTTTTAACTATACAGTAATCAAGGGAATACAAGGATTCAGATCCTTCGCTTACAAACTGGGACTGGGCATGCCGCAATCGCAAAACGTAATCAACGCGGCCCTGTTTTTATCGATCAAAATGCAGCCCAAAAAG
>CAJBVU010000160.1 GCA_903959115.1 uncultured Bacteroidota bacterium | reverse complement strand
TGACATTTCCCTCCCTGTTCGGATTAACCCAAGCAGACAACGGCTGCGGCACCCGACCGTTCCGGACGGTGGAGCAGTTCGAAACAGAATTTACGGATAAATGGTTGAAGGGTAGCGATACAATGCCAAATGTGATTACAATTCAATTGCCCAACGATCATACAAGTCAGCCAAGGCCCAAGGATGGTTATCCTTATGTTCACAGTTACGTGGCCGACAATGATTTGGGATTAGGCAGGATGTTGCATTTTTTATCGCATACCCCTTATTGGAAGAATATGTTGGTGATAGTTACCGAGGACGATCCACAGGGTGGGGTTGATCACATCGATGCGCATCGCAGTATTTTGTTGATGGCAGGGCCTTATGTGAAAAAAGGCTACGTGTCTCATACGCACGCCAACTTTGGTTCAATCATACGCACAATGTATGGTTTGATGGAGATTCCGGCTGTGAATCATTTTGATGCCACAGGAACGTTGTTGGCGGATTGGTTTACAACAAGTCCAGATTTTACACCTTACGAATTATTGCGTTCCGATTTAAGGGTTTTTAATCCTGACGATGCAATGCAGAGATATAACAGAACCGTTCCTTGGCGCGAAGTGAAAATGTCGTCTCCGATGGACGAGGAATCAGATCAAAAAAAGCAATTTTATGAAAATCATAAGTAAAAAAGGAATTTTAGCGGCCATTCTTCTATTGGCGAATCTCTATGCGTACTCTCAAAGCGCAGATTTAACCAATGGCTGGAAATTGAGTCCTGTGGGCAGTCGGATTTCTCTCGGCGATTTACCAATTCATATGCTTGTTCATCCGAGTGGTAAGTATGCAGTGGTGGCCAATGCGGGTCAGAGCGACCAATCGTTGATGGTAGTGGATTTGCAATTGGGGCGGGTGGTTGACAGTATGCCGGTGAAGATGACATTTTACGGAATGACGTTTAATAAGTTGGGGACGGAGTTGTATTCATCGGGTGGGAACATGAATTATGTGGGTCATTACAGGTTTAATCAGGGTAGACTAAAATGGATCGATAGCATCGGGATCAAAGAGGCTTGGCCAGAGAAAGTATCGCCTACGGGCATGGCGATGGGTGAGGATGATAAGTCATTATTTTTTGCGACAAAAGAAGATTCGAATTTGTATCAGGTGAATGTTGTGAGTGGAGCAGTCATGGGTAAGTGGCATTTGCCATCTGAGGGTTATTGCGTTGTAAAAGATAATTTAGGCAGAATTTATGTCAGTCACTGGGGCGATATGTCGGTGGGTGTTTTCGATACCAAGACATTGAAGTGGATTACGAAAATTCCTGTGGGCGACAATCCTACCGAAATGATTTTGGATAAAAAGCAAAAGCGGTTGTTTGTGGCTTGTGCTGACGATAATACGGTTCATATAGTAAATACTGAGACATTGGCGGTGGAAGAGGTGTTGAATGTGGGAATTTATCAAACCAATCTAACCGGTAGCGGAACGAATTCTTTGGCTCTGATGAAGGGCGACAAACAACTTTTGATTGCAAATGCTGATAACAATGCATTGGCTGTTTTTGATGTTTCAAAACGAGGCAGCAGCGCGGGTTTGGGCTTTGTGCCAACAGGATGGTATCCAACGCAAGTGAGGGTGGTAAAAGACAAAGTTTGGGTTTGTAATGGTAAGGGCTTTACATCGTTGGCAAATCCCAAAGGTCCAAATCCAATAGAGCGCAAGACACAAACGGAATACCAGAAAGGGCAGAAGGGAAAGGAAAAAGTCCAATACATTGGGGGGTTGTTTAGGGGCGGAATGACGGTTTTTTCGATTTCGGAAGTAACAGACGCAAACAAATTGGCATCGCACACACAGCAAGTTTACTCAAATTCACCTTACCGGTTGGATGCTGAAAATGGAACGGGAATACCTGTGAATAACCCAATTCCTAGTAAGTTGGGTGATACTTCGCCTATCAAACATGTCTTTTACATCATCAAAGAAAATCGCACATACGATCAAGTATTGGCTGATATGGAAGGTGGCGATGGCGATACGAGTCTTTTGTTGTTTGGTGCTAACATTACGCCGAATCAGCATAAAATATGCAAGGAATTTGTTTTATTAGATCATTTTTATGTGGAAGCGGAGGTGAGTGCAGATGGTCACAATTGGAGTACTGCGGCTTATGCGAACGATTATACCGAGAAAACCTGGCCAACGAGTTATGGCGGTCGTGGTGGTGAGTATGTTTATGAAGGGCAGGCGTCTGTGGCTCATCCACAAAAAGGTTTTATCTGGGATCATGCTGCGCAAGCGGGTAAAAGCTACAGGACATACGGGGAGTTCGCAGACAATTACAAACCCAATATCAAAGCGTTGCAAGGACATTTTTGTCAATCCTATACTTCTTGGGACGAGAATGTCCGCGATACCACAAGATTTGGCCAATGGAAGCGCGATTTTGATTCTTTGTTGAACATCGGACAAGTGCCTCAGTTGAATACTTTGCGGTTTATCAACGACCATACAGAGGGGGTTCGCAGAAATCGTCCTACGCCGTTTGCTCATGTGGCTGATAATGATTTGGCGGTTGGGTTGTTTGTTGATTATTTGTCGAAGTCTAAAATTTGGGCGAATAGTGTCGTGTTTATTCTAGAAGACGATGCCCAAAATGGTCCTGATCACGTAGATGCGCATCGGTCTACGGCTTATGTCGCTGGGGGATTGGTAAAGCACGGATTTATT
The DNA here is from genome assembly GCA_903959115.1 of uncultured Bacteroidota bacterium. GTDB lineage: Bacteria > Bacteroidota > Bacteroidia > NS11-12g > UBA955 > UBA955. The sequence continues at coordinate 295 of CAJBVU010000160.1, read as the reverse complement.
GATCATACCCATTATTCAACCAGCTCTATGTTACGCACGATGGAATTGATTTTGGGAATGTCGCCCATGAGTCAGTACGATGCTTCTGCTGAACCGATGTGGCGTTGTTTTCAGGATTCCATGGTACATCCAACGTTTGATGCGGTTCCGGCTTTGGTTGATTTATCGGAAAAGAATGTTCGGGACAATCGCAGGTCGACATCTTACTTAATGGATCAAAGCGAGGGTTTGGATTTGAGCAAAGAAGATAGAGCCAACGAACAGTTGATGAACGAGGTACTTTGGAAGTATGTTA